>NZ_VZQP01000003.1:0-266485 GCF_014397655.1 Paraburkholderia sp. UCT31 | reverse complement strand
GTATGCGGCCGTCTCAGTGGCCGATGGCGTGCTCGACTCGCTGATCCTGCCACACGTCAACGGCGCCTGCATGCAGATGTTTCTCGATGAGGTCTGCGCTCGTCATCCCGACGATCGAATCGTGATGATCCTCGACGGCGCCGGATGGCATCAGAGTGCTTCGCTCAGGCTGAACCACAACCTGCGCATGCTCACGCTGCCGCCGTACTCACCCGAGCTCAACCCCGTCGAACATCTCTGGGACGATCTGCGAGAAAAGTCCTTTCATAACCGCGTCTTCGATAGCCTCGATTCGCTAGAACGCCATCTGTGCGACTCGCTTCGCAACCTCGAACTGGACCTTCAACGGGTACGCTCCATCGTCGCATGGCCCTGGATTATTGATTCACTAATGAATTAGAAATGGAATAAGACCACGCCTATTTGTTCAGTTCATGAATCGGTAGCCTTTCATATGCATATGCACATGGCGGCTTCCTGGGCATGCCGAATCTCACCGACGCGGCGCCCCTCCGAAAATTCCGCCCTGTTCCTGCGAGAGCCATCCGCAGGGTGGGGGCAAACGTGGGGGCAAAAATCGATTCCTAACGGAAAAGGACCTACGGCTTTCACCGTAAGTCCTTGATTTTCCTGGTCGGGGCGAGAGGATTTGAACCTCCGACCACCTGCACCCCATGAAAGGAACAAATCTCCCCGAGCTGAAGAGTCTGTTCGCCGTCGCGGCGTGCGGAACCATCCGGCACGGAATAGCGTCCTGTGGGATCCAACATTTTTGCGTATACAAATGCGTATATACGCCATAAATCAACTATTTTTTTAATTTAAAATCAAACACTTGAACTTCATATTCGAGTCCTCTCCTGGCACCACAAGTTCTTCCGGCGTAAGCCGATGTAGTTCGAGAAACCCCGTAAGATCAACGTCTTACGGGGTTTTTTGTTCTCTACGGATCCCTTGCGTTCCACTGACATCGACGTGTCGTGTATCTGGCCGCCGGTTCCTGTCGACGTGAACGTGCCCGCGGCCGACGTGCTCTGCAAGGACGTCACGGGCGAAGGACCAAAGTCGAGCCACGCCCCGCCCACGCTGGTGACGAAACTGCCCGCACTCTGCGCGAAAGCGGTGGTACATATCGCGCCCGGTATCAGGGCAAGGCATGCGATTTTTTCATCATTTTTCTCCCCTTTCTTCGTATAGCGAATTGATAGTTGTAAATCGATCTGTTCCTATAAGTCGCACCGCTCAGAATTGCTCGGCCGCGAGATTCGACGCGCCGGACATGCCGCTGCGGATGGCTTCCGTCAGCGCACCGGTTTTCGGCAGGATCTTGTCGGCGTAAAAGCGCGCGGTCGCGAGCTTGGCCTGGTGAAAGTCCGGATCGTCGCCCGCCGCGCATTGTTTCGATGCGGCGAGCGCCGCGCGCGCCATCTGCCAGCCGCCGCACACGTAACCGGCCAGCATCAGATAGTCGACGGAACTGGCGAGTGCTTCGTCGACCTGCGTCGCAAGCGTGCGCAGCATCCAGCCGGTCGCGTCCTCGAGCGCCTGAACGCCGGTAGCCAGCGCCGTGCCGATCGGCGCGAGCTGCGCATCAGGGCTGCGCGTCAGCTCCAGCGCGACCTCGCGCATCTGCGCGACGAGTTCGGCCATTGCGGCGCCGCGATCCGACGCGAGCTTGCGGCCAACGAGGTCCGCCGCCTGGATGCCCGTCGTGCCCTCGTAAATCGTCGCGATCCGTGAGTCGCGCAGGAACTGGCAAGCGCCCGTTTCTTCGATGTAGCCCATCCCGCCATGCACCTGTACGCCGAGCGAGGCGATCTCCACGCCGAGCTCCGTGCACCATGCCTTCAGCACGGGAATCAGCAGGTCGACGCGCGCTTGATGGCGTACGCGCTCACCGGCGTCCGGATGGCGGTGAGCGTGATCCATGTCGGCGGCCATCACGTACGCGAACGCGCGCATCGCTTCGATCTGCGCCCTCATCGT
Source organism: Paraburkholderia sp. UCT31 (assembly GCF_014397655.1). NCBI lineage: Bacteria > Pseudomonadati > Pseudomonadota > Betaproteobacteria > Burkholderiales > Burkholderiaceae > Paraburkholderia > Paraburkholderia sp. UCT31. Next base: position 264,499 of record NZ_VZQP01000003.1, on the reverse strand, counting down.
CATCAACATGCGCCGGACATCCGGGTGATGCACGATCGCGACGGCACTGGCGGATTTGCTCGCCGCCAGCCGTCCCTGAACGCGCTCCTTCGCATATTCGCGAGCCTGCTGATACGCACGCTCCGCGATCGCCAGCCCCTGAATGCCGACCTTCTGGCGCGCTTCGTTCATCATCGTGAACATGTGCGCAAGGCCCTTGTTCTCCTGCCCGACCAGATAGCCGATTGCACCGCCCTCGTCGCCGAAGCTCATCACACAGGTCGGGCTCGCGTGAATGCCGAGCTTGTGCTCGATCGATACGCAGCGCACATCGTTGCGTTGCCCGGCCGAGCCGTCTTCGTTCAGCAGAAACTTGGGCACGAGGAAGAGCGATATGCCCCGCACGCCCTCGGGTGCGTCGGGCGTACGCGCCAGGACGAGGTGCATCACATTGCTCGTCATGTCGTGGTCGCCCCACGTAATGAAGATCTTCTGGCCATGAAGGCGATAGTGATCGCCTTCGGGCACGGCCTTCGTGCGCACGGCGGCGAGGTCCGAGCCGGCCTGCGGCTCGGTCAGGTTCATCGTGCCCGTCCACTCGCCGCTGACGAGGTTGGGCAGATAGCGACCCTTCAGTTCTTCCGAACCATGCTGCCGCAACGCCTCGGTGGCACCCGCCGTCAACAGCGGACACAGCGCGAACGCCATGTTGGATGCGTTCCACATTTCCACCGTGGCCGCATGCAGTAGTTCGGGCAATCCCTGCCCGCCGAATTCGGGGTCGCCGGAAAGACCGCTCCAGCCGCCGGCGGTGAATTGCCGGTAGGCCGCGGCAAAGCCGTCCGCCGCCACGACGCCGTCGTGCGTCAAACGCGCGCCCTGCTCGTCGCCAGGCTTGTTGAGCGGCGCCAGCACTTCGGTCGCCAGCCGCGCGGCCTCCTCGAGTACGGCCTCGGCAAGTTCGGGCGTGGCCTCCTCGAAACCCGGCAGCGACGATACTGCGTCGAGCCCAGCCAGTTCCGTCATCACGAAGCGCATGTCGCGCAGCGGTGCGATGTAGATGCTCATCATGTGCTCCGGTATCAACGCTGTTGCAGTTTGTCCAGTTCACCGGATAACTCCGGCAACACCTTGAAGAGATCGCCGACGATCCAGTAATCGGCGACCTGGAAAATCGGCGCCTCCTCGTCCTTGTTGATGGCGACAATCACCTTCGAGTCCTTCATGCCGGCCAGATGCTGGATCGCGCCGGAGATGCCCACCGCGATGTAAAGCTGCGGCGCGATGATCTTGCCCGTCTGACCCACCTGATAGTCGTTGGGGACGAACCCGGCATCCACCGCTGCCCGCGATGCGCCGACCGCCGCGCCGAGCTTGTTGGCGATGTCCTCCAGCAGCGCGAAGTTTTCGCCGGAGCCCATGCCGCGGCCGCCGGAGATCACGCGCTGCGCAGATGTCAGTTCAGGGCGCTCCGAGCGCGTCAACTGCTGGCTCAGGAAGCGCGAGCCGGAGACATCAGAGGCGGGCGCGAGCGGTTCGATCGTCGCCGCGCCGCCTTCGGCCGGCGCCGCGGCGAACGCTGTCGTTCGCACGGTGACGACCTTGATACGGTCCGCGCTGCGCACCGTCGCGAGCACGTTGCCCGCGTAGATGGGGCGCACGAACGTATCGGCGGACTCGACCGCGACGATGTCAGAGACTTGTGCCACATCGAGCAGCGCGGCGACACGCGGCATCGCGTTCTTCGCGGTCGTGGTGGCGGGCGCGAGCACATGGCTGTACTCCTCGGCCACCGTGACGATGAGCGCGGCAAGATTCTCGGCCAGCGAATGGCCGTAATGCGCGGCATCGGCAATGCGCACGCGGGTCACGCCGGCGATGCGCGCCGCCTGTTCAGCAACTTTCGCGCATTGCGATCCGGCCACGAGGACATGAATATCGTCGCCAAGACGGGCGGCGGCGGTGACGGCGTTCAGAGTCGCACTCTTCAGCGCCTCGTTGTCGTGCTCAGCAATAACGAGTACGGGCATTTTGCTTCCCTCCGGTCAGATGACTTGTGCAACGTTTCTCAGTTTGTCCAGCAACTCCGCGGCGTCGGCCACGCGAATGCCTGCCTCGCGTTTCTGCGGCTCCGCGAGCTTCAGCGTCGTCAGCCTCGGCGCGATGTCGACGCCGAGCGTGTCCGGCGTCACGACGTCGAGCGGCTTCTTCTTCGCCTTCATGATGTTGGGCAGCGTCGCGTAGCGCGGCGTGTTGAGCCGCAGATCGGCGGTGATCACCGCCGGCAAATCGACCTCGATCGTCTCAAGGCCGCCGTCGATCTCGCGCGTCACCGTGGCCTTCCCCGCTTCGACGGTCACTTTCGACGCGAACGTCGCCTGCGGCCAGCCGAGCAGCGCCGCGAGCATCTGGCCGACCTGGTTCGCGTCGTCGTCGATCGCCTGCTTGCCGAGGATCACGAGCTGCGGCTGCTCCTTGTCCACCAGCGCCTTCAGCAGCTTCGCGACCGCCAGCGGTTGCAGCTCGGCGTCGGTCTCGACGAGGATGCCGCGATCCGCGCCCGCCGCCATCGCGGTGCGCAGCGTTTCCTGGCAGCCCTGTACGCCGCACGATGCGACGACCACCTCGGACGCCGCGCCGGCCTCCTTCAGGCGCACGGCCTCTTCCACGCCGATTTCGTCGAAAGGGTTCATCGACAGCTTCACGTTGGCGATGTCGACGGCGCTGCCGTCGGCCTTCACGCGGACCCTCACATTCGCGTCGACGACGCGTTTGACAGGAACAAGTACTTTCATTGCCTACTCCGTTTTTCGAAAAAAAGCGCTCCACCCGGCCGGCCCTGTAAGCAGGCGGGCCCGGATGTCGCATCGTTCGTCTGGAGCACGCGCGGCCTGCTCGCTTGCGGCAGCGCATGCGGGAAGGTCGATCAGGTCACCGAGGCTTGCCCCCCTCCTCGGTGAACACGTTGTCGCGCCGCGCTTCGAACATCTCGACGAGAAAGCGCTCAAGCGGTTTTTCCGACGCGGTCTTCGGGATTTCCGGCACCACCTGCAGCCACGTGATGAGGGAGCTCGCTTCGAGCTTCGCGCGGCAGGCGCGGAACACTTGCTGCGGGTCGAAGCCGGCCGCGTGCCTGGGCACGACGGCAGCGACGACATCCTTCTCGCCGGGCGCGCCGGACGCGGCCTTCACGCCATAGACGTAGACGTCCTCGGCCGCGCCCGACTCGGCAATCACCCTCTCGATCGGCGCCGGATCGATAAACTCGCCGTTGTGGCGAATGCCGCCGCCTTTGCGGTACTCGAAGAAGAGCCAGCCGTTCTCGTCCTCGCGCACAACGTCGCCCATGTACAGCCAACCGTCCTTGCACTTCTTCGCTGAGGCTTCCGGATTGCCGAAGTACTCGACCTTGAACGGCGAGCCGTCCGCCGGCCGGAACAGCAGTTCGCCGGACACGCCGGGGGCACAGTCGTTGCCGTCGTCGTCGACGATGCGGTGTGTCAGGATCGGTACCGGCCTGCCGATGCTGCCGACCGGACCGGTCCCGAGCGGCTTCACGGTGATCCCGCCTTCCGCCGCGCCGTAGAACTCGACGATCCGCACGCCGAAGCGCGCCTCGAACGCATTCCAGATGGCCGCCGGCATGCCCGCCGAAATCACGAAGCGCACGGGGTTATCCGCATCGTCGGGCTTGTTCGGCTCGCTGTAGATCGCCGTGGTCATGCCGCCCAGCAACGTGAACGAGGTGCACCGGTATTTGCGTGCGATGTCCCACAGGCGCGACTTCGTGAAACGGCGTGACAGCACCGCGCGCATGCCCGCCATCAGCGACGCGCCGAGCGTCACGATCTGCGCGTTCGCGTGCGTCAGCGACAATCCCGAGTAAGGCCGGTCGTCGGGCGCGTAGCCGAACAGCGCCGATACCGCCGCCGACGTCCCGCAATAACGCTGATGCGTCATCACGATGCCCTTCGGGTCGCCGGTGGTGCCGGACGTGAAGATCAGCTGCATCGCGGACTCGGGGCTGCCGGTGTCGATGGCTAGTTCGGGAACATGCGCCGGCAGCAGCGCGCGGTACGACGCCACACCCGTGAAATCGGCAAGCGGCTTCGCTCCCTCGTCGGTTTCGAGCCCGATCACCCACTGCAACCGCGCGCGCGAATCCTTGACGGCCATCAGATTGCCGAGCGCGTAGTCGGCGGCGATCACGCCCTTGCACCTGGCGTTCTCGAGCATGTACGCGAGCTTGTCGCCCTTCGCGCGCGGATCGATCGGCACGAACACCGTGCCCGAGATCGAGGCCGCGACCATCGCGTCGACGAACTCCGCGTGATTGGCCATCAGGAGCGCGAAGTGCTCGCCGGGACGCATGCCCTGATCGATCAGCACCTGGGCAAGGCGCTGACCGTTCTCCCAGAGCTGCCGGTAGGTGCGTACTTCATCAGGCCGCACGCCGCCGCCTTCGACAGTCAGCACGTCGAGATCGGGCATCGTCTCGACGCGGTTGGCGATCAGCGCCGCCAGTGTGGTATCGGGTCGGGTGCTCATGACGCTTCATCTCCTTGCAGATGCGGTTCGGTTCGCGGTTCTCACGGCTGCGCCTCAACGTCCGAGAATCGTGATGCTGGCAACGGCCTCTTCCACGCCGCACAACCCGCCGCCGTTCTCCGCGATCGCGATGCGCGCGCCTTCCACCTGGCGTGCGCCCGCTTCGCCGCGTAGCTGCATCACGAGTTCGTAGAGCTGGCCCAGTCCTGTCGCGCCGATCGGATGCCCCTTCGATTCGAGGCCGCCGGACGGATTGATCGGAATCCGTCCGCCGATCGTGGTGTCTCCGCGTTCCGCCGCGACGCCGCCCAAGCCGGGCTCGCATAGCCCGAGCACTTCGGACTGGATGATTTCGCCGATCGCCGTCGCATCGTGCACTTCGGCGACCGACACATCCTGCGGGCCGACGCCGGCCTGCTCATACGCGCTCTGCGAACCGAGCCGGACCAGATGCCGGTCGAGCGCGGTGGCCGGCCTTTCGCTGCCGGTCTGCAGCACGGACGCCAGCACGCGAATCGCTCGCGAGCGAGATCCGTTGAGCAGTTCGAGGCCGGCGGCGCTGCACACGATCGCGGCAGCCGCGCCATCGCTCACGGGCGAGCACATCGGCAGCGTCAGCGGATAGGTGATCGGCGGCGCACTGAGAATCTCGTCGATCGAATACGCCTGGCGGTACTGGGCGAGCGGATTGTGAACCGAGTGCCCGTGGTTCTTCGCGGACACCGCGGCGAACTGGCGCTGCGTCGTGCCGAACTCGCGCATATGCATGCGGCCCATCGAGGCGTAGATATCCATGAACACGCTATAGGGCTTCGGCGATACGCTTGCGGCAGGCGGCTCGACACCGCTGCCCATCTCGAGCAGCCGGCGCGTGCCGTTCTCCGTGTCGTGCACGTCCCACGCGCCGTCGAACGCGCTGAACGTGCGCGCCTTGTCGGTCGAGAACATCTTCTCCGCACCCACCGCAAGCACAATGTCGGCAGCCCCGGCCCTCACGTAGTTCACCGCGAGATGGAACGCCGTGCTTGCGCTCGCACAGGCGTTCTCGACGTTGATCACGGCAATCCTGTCCACGCCCATTGCGCGCAGCGCAAGCTGGCCGCGGATCATGTGCTGGCCCTCCATGTGCCCCTGTGTGGAATTGCCGAAAAACGCACCCTGCAATTGCGCGCGATCGCAGCCGGCGTCGGCGAGCGCGCCTTCCACCGCAGCGCGCGTCAGCGCTTTGACGCTCGTGTCCAGATGCTTGCCGAAGGGCGTCATTCCGACACCCGCCATATACACTTCGTTGGCCATCTCTACTCTCCATCGGTGAAATGTCCGCGCCACGCGTGCGCGACGCAGACGGTCCGGTTCGCTGTCAGACGTGCTTCACTTCGTAGGCCAGATAGCCTTCTTCGGCCAGGGCGGCAACGAGGTTGCGCGCGCCGAACGCTTGCGAGGGCGAAACGAAGCCGGTCGCATGCAGTTGCCCGCGCAGTACGCGGCGTACCGCTTCCGCGCCGAGCACGCCGGTTTGCGCATAAGGGGAGTTGCCGCGCAGCACCACGCTGACGGAGTTCGTATTGCCGCGCCCCTGGCATGACAACGTGCAGCGGTTGACATCCGGGTTCTCGCGCGCAGGTTCGACCTGCGTCACGGCCTTGCCCCACTCGTTGGTGACTTCTTCCTGCCTCGCCGCATCGAGCTGCCGGCACTCTTGCTCGAACTTCTTCAGGAGGCCGATCACGCCGTTGAAGCGCTCCTGATTCCTGAACGACACGAGCGTCTGGCAGTTGCGCACGCGCGGATCGTCTTCGTACCAGATCGGCTCGCCGCCGCCGCTCCAGGGCAATGCATTCAGCAGTACGTGCTCGCCCGGCACGTGCACCTGGTACGACGTCGCCCACGGCCACTGCACCAGTTCGTTGTTGCGCAGATAGAACTGCGGCTGCGTGCACATCCGCAGGAACGACATCGTCGATGCGACGCTCACCTCCGAATCGCCGAGATAGAGCATGTCGAGCGTGTCGATGCCCGGCGTCTGAAGCGCGATCTCCGCGGCGAGATTGCCTTCCGTCCACATGTACGAGTTGGCCGGACACAGCGCGAGATCCTTCGCGGCGAAGGATGGTCCGTAGGTGCGCTTGAGCAGCGACATCCAGTCGGTTTCGCCGGTCGCGTCGAAGTAGTGGCAGCCGGCCGCAAGGCTCGCCTCGACGACAGGACGGCCAAGCTGCATGAACGGCCCGACGATGTTGATCACCGCCTTCTTGCCCTTGAACAGCTCGGTGAGCGCGCCGGTTTCATGCTCGAGCGCCACACACTGATAGTCGTGTCCGGCAAGCTCGGGCACCTTCGCCATTTCCTCCGCCAGCCGCTCCTTGTTACGACCCGCGGCAATGAACGGGATCCCGCGTTCGGCGAGCTTCCATGCCGTGAGCTTGCCCGTGTAGCCGCTTGCTCCGTAGAGCACCACTTCGTAAGCCGTTGCCATTTCCTTGTCTCCGTCCTTTAGTCATCCATTCAGTTGTGCAGTCGTCCGCCGCCGTTCAGAGCAGTTCCGGATCGATCAGGTAGTAGCCGCCCTTGATCGCAAGAATTTCGTTGCAGCCGTCCTCGATCAGCGACGCACGGGCATCGCGCCAGATCTTTTCGATCGGGTACTCGCGCGTGAGTCCGTTGCCGCAGAAGATCTGCAGCGCATCGTTGGCGACTTCGAATGCAGTCTGGGTCGCGGTGATCTTTGCCGTCATCGCCGCATGCAGCGATGGCTGCGGCGCGGTGAAGTTGTAGTGGACGACGCGATGCGCGAGTGCGCGGGACGCCTCCACTTTCCGGAACATATGAAAGAGCCGCGACGCGACCGACTGATGCCGGATGATCGGCAGGCCACCCTGCTTGCGTTCGTGCGCGTAGGCGAGCGCAAGCTCGAACGCGGCGCGGGCGGTGCCGGTAAATACCGTCGCCATCACCGCGTTGGCGAGCGAGTGGATCGCGTAGACCGCGTCGAGATACTGATCGCGACCGGCGAGAAGGTGGTCCTTCGAAAGCGTGACGTTCTCGAAAAACAGTTCGCCCTGATTGAGCGCGCGCTGACCGATCTTGTCGAGCGGCTTGCCGCGCGACACGCCTTTGGCATCCAGCGGCACGATGACCACCACGCCGCGCTTCGTGTCGACGCCGAAGCCGCTGTCCGCCGCGCAGTAGAGAATGCACACGTCCGCGGAGATACCGTTGGACACCCATGCGGACTTCTGCCCATTGACGATCACTTCGTCGCCGCGCAGCGTCGCGACGCAGTTGGGCCGGCCGTACGTGCCCTGCGAATGGAAGATCATGCCGTTTGCGTCGAGCATGTCGGAGCCGTGATCGGGCTCCGTGATCGCCCAGCAGCCGAGCTTCTCGTCCGGCGTCAACGCGCGGCAAAACGGGTTGTTGAACATGGCTGACATCAACGCGGGAAGAAGACCCGCGCCATACGTAATCGCCAGTCCCGAATCACCCCAACCGAGTTCCTCGAACAGAATGCACATCGTCTTCGCCCGTTCGGCGGGTTCGAGCTCGAGCAGCCCGTCGACACCGAATCCCAGCTCGACGAATTTCGCGCGTGCGTCCCAATACGGCGAACCCTGCGCAATCACCTGTTCAGGCGTCATGCGATCGAGCTTGACGCCTGTCGGGCGCAACACTTCTTTCGCATAGCGATGGACCGTCTGCTGGACCATCTGACCCATTTCCGATAATTCGGGCTCCGCACCGAGCGGTCCGAGTTTGTGCGCTGCAATGTGACTGGATGTGGCTGACATGTCTCCTCCTTCGAGGTGGTTGGGCGTATCATTTCGTGAGCAGCGCACTGGCTTCCGTGTTGCCCGGCAAACCATCCGGGCATGATCGGCCGGCGCACACCGAGGTCCGGCTGGCTCAACTTCGATCTCCTCTATGGAATCCATGATGTCCCAGCGCCGCGCCGAGCCATATCCCCCTTACAGGGGGCGCGGGAGCAGGAATGGGCGATGCAGCCAGCGTCAATCCGAACACCCGGAGCAGCCGATGCACGTACCTGAAGCAGCGCCCCTCAAGAGGCCGCCTCCCTTTCTTGCCACGAAGGTTTTTCCGCCGCGCCTGCCCGCGGGATTGATTGATCGGCCCCGGCTCGTCAGTCTTGCCGAGCAGACCGAAAACAGTCGGCTGACAGTCATCAAGGCACCCGCCGGCTATGGCAAGACGTCGCTCGCGCTCACCTGGCTCAGCCGGCTGCGGGCGAGCGGCGCGCAGATCGCATGGCTCGCGCTCGACAGCGAGGACGACGAACCGGCGCGCTTCTTCCATCATGTGGCGCGGGCGCTGCACAACGCCTGCTGCAATGTCGGCGCTTCGGCAATCGGCCTCACGACAGAGGCGTCGCTGGTTCCCGCGCACGCCGTCGTATCGACGCTGATCAACGAGCTCGTCGACGTCGACGACGATGTCTATCTCTTCCTCGACGACTATCACCTGATCAGCCTTCCCGCGATTCACGAAGCGATGTCGTTCTTCATCGCGAACGCGCCATCCAATGTGCACGTGGTGGTGTGTACGCGCACGGACCCCGCGCTGCCGCTCGCGAGGCTGAGGGCGCAAAACGATCTGATGGAAATCGACGCGTCGGCGCTGCGTTTTAACTTCGACGAAACGTGCAGCTTTGTCGAACACGCATGCCCCGGCAAGCTGCGCGCCACGGGCGTCAAGTCGCTGTTCGCGAACACCGAAGGGTGGGCCGCGGCGTTGCGCATTTCGGCGTCGGTGCTATTGCGGGAGGAAGCCAAACTGGGCTGGGAACCGGCTGTGCCATCCGGCGCGTCCCGGCCGTTTGCGGCCTACCTCCAGGACATACTCGAACGCCTGCCGCCCAGGATGGTCGAGTTCATGCTGCGCACAGCGATACTCGAGCGGCTAACCGCGTCGTTGTGCGAAGCGCTGACCGGCGCCGAATCCGGCCAGGCGATGCTGGAGACGATCGCCGCGCGCCAGTTGCTGCTGGAGCCGATGGATCTGGAGGGACACTGCTTCCGCTACCACCACCTGATGCGCGAGTACTTGCGCCAGCGGCTGGAAACGCAGTATCGCGATGAGGTGGCGGACCTGCATCGCCGCGCGTGCCAGTGGTATGCGGAGCAGGAACAGTGGACCGACGCCGTCAGGCACGCGATCGCCGCGGGCGCGACCGACGAGGCGATCTCGTTGATGGGCCACTGCGCGATGGCGCTCGTCAAGAAAGGCGATCTGCTCACGCTGCTCGGCTGGCAACGGCGGTTTCCGGCAGATCTCATGCGCGGACAGGTCAAGGTCACGCTTGCGATCGCTTGGGGCATGGCGCTCGCGATACGTTCCGACGAGGCGCTCGCGATGCTGGACGCGATCGAGCGCGACGCCGGCGCGAACGCCGACCCCGGCAACATCCGCTGGGAATGCCAGGTGATCCGCGCGGTGGTAGCGGCGCTGCAGGACGATCCGCAACGGGCGCTCGCGATCGCACAGCCGTGCCTCGAGCGGCCGTCGAACGACCTCTGGACCACGAATGTCGCGTCCAACGTCGTGCGCTTCGGGCACTGGAAAGCGGGCAACCTCGACGCGCTCCATGCGACGCCGTGGATCCCCTATTCGCTCGAAGAAGACCAGCGTAATGTGTTCGCTTCGGCCTACCGGCTCTGCCTGCTCGGCCATGCGGAGATGCAGCAGATGCACTTCGGGTTGGCGGAGCGGTATTTCATGGAGGCGCTGCAACTGGCCGAGCTTCATGCCGGTCCGCAATCCATCTCCACCGCGTTGTGCGCGCCGATGATCGCGCAGATCAGATACGAGCAGGGCCGGCTGGACGAGGCCGAAGCATTGCTTGCCGATCTTATGCCGGTGATCGAGCTGGCTGTCCTGCTGCTCGACAGCACGTTGATCGCCTACCGGTTGCTCGTCCGGATCGCAGCCGCGCGGTCCAATACCGCGCAAGCCTACGCGTTGCTCGATCAGGGACAGGCGCTGGGACACGCGCGCCGCTGGGACCGGCTGGTCGCGGCCGCCCTCGTCGAGCGCACGCGGCTCTATCTGGTGGAAGGAAGAACGGCGCAAGCCGCCGGATGTGTCGCGCAACTGAAGCAGTTTGCGGCCGCCGGCTCCGCCCCTTCGGGCACCGTCTCGTCAGAGACGCAGACCTATCACGCACTCGGCGCGGCTTATGTCGCGATGGCCGGGAAGCGACCGCAAGACGCTGTCGAGGCACTGACCGTCGCGCTGCAGGGCGCCAATGCACGGCATGCCGACTATCTCGCGCTGCGGCTACGAACCGTGCTTGCGCTTGTCTGGCTGAGTGCGAACGAACGGGCCCGCGCCGTCGAAATCTTTCGCGAAGTCCTGAAGGACGCCGCGGCAGCCGGTATCTACCAGTCGATCATTGACCTGTGTCCGGAAATCGGCTCGCTGCTGCAGGCTGTTCGCGACGACACGCACCCGAGCGCGCAGTCGCAGGACATGCTGCGCTATATCGATCATTTGCTCGACGGCTGGCGCGCACTGTACCAGCGGGACAGGAAACCCGAACTCGACACCGAGCGGGCGTCTCTGAGCGCACGGGAACGCAATATCGTCGGCCTGATCGCAGAGGGGCAGTCGAACAAGGAAATCGCGCGCACCCTCGGCATTGCGCCGGAAACCGTCAAGTCGCACGTGAAGAGTATCTTCGTGAAGCTGTCGGTCGACAAACGCGCACAGGCGGTTGCGCGCGCGCAGGCGCTGGGGCTCGTCGGGAGCGGCTAGCCCTGACGGCTGAAACCACGCACGCAAAGAGCAGCGCGATCATGACCACGAGCAGACATGTCGCGCTCCGCCGCATCTGCTTCAAACGCAGGGCTTTCCGATACGCCGGCGCATCGGCCGCGGCGCGCCGCGGACCTTCTCCGCCGTTCGCGAGAAAGCTCAACTCGCCTCCCGCCGCAGGAACTGGCGCACCACCGGCGCGACGTCTTTCGCGCGCGTGATGAGAAACAGGTGGCCGTCGTCGATGACATGAAGGCTCGCGTGGCGGATGCGAGCCGCAAGAATCTTCGCGTTGGCAAGCGGTACGATCGGGTCGTCGTTGCCGTGCATCACGAGCGTGGTCTGGCGCAACGCGCCAAGCCAGGGCAGGCTGCTCCAGCCCGAAGCAGCCAGCAACTGGTAGAGGTAGCCGCGGCCGCGCGGCGCCTGGATGTGGCGGCCATGTTCCTTCAGCAGCGACGGATCCCGCCGGTACGCGCCGCCATAGATTTCCGCGCCCACCTGCTGGAGGTAGTCCGGATCGGTATAGCGGCGTGGCCCGATCAGCTTCGTCAACACCGAAAGCTTCGCCGGCACCATGATGACGCCCGGCGAGGTCGCCGCGAGAATCAGCCTGCGGCAGCGCACCGGATAGAGACGCGCGAATTGCTGCGCGAGCGCGCCGCCCCACGATACGCCGAGCACATCGACAGGCCCGTCGTAGCCGAGCCGCGACAGCAGCCTGTCGGTCAGCACCGACAGCGTCGAGAAGCGGTACGGCACGAGGGGCGCGGGCGAGCCGCCCACACCGGGGATGTCGAAGATGATGACGCTCACATCCTCCAACGCGGCGACGAACGGCTCCGCCAGTTCAAGGTTGGCGCCAATGCCGTTGAAAATGAGGAGCGGCGGCGAAGCGTCGCTGCCCTTCCACGTCGCGACACGCAGGACCTGGCCGTCCAGATCGACCATCTGGACCTGCATACCGCAGAAAGACTCAGGGGTGAGTTGCATCTCTGTCATCCGGACGACCTTTTGGCGGAACACTTCATCGGGGGTTCGGCATGCCATATCACCATACCGAGTTACTTCTTCGGTTGCAGGAGCGTTTTCAACTCCTCGATGTGCTCCGCGACGCGCTTCGTGACCACCGCCAAGCTGTCCGACTGCGCCCGCACAGCCGTATCCGCGAGTTCCTGCATGTCTGCCAAGGCCTTGTGCAAGGCCTGTTGAACCACTTCGCCGGCGTTCGCGGGCTGGCTTGCCGATGCGGCGAGCCGCGCGCCGAACGACTGGAGCTCGGTGAACATCGCGCGCATGATTTCCGCCTGCTTCCGGGCGAGTGACTGCACGCCCACGAACGCGGCCGTGTTGGCTTCGGCGAGCGCCTCGATGTCCTTGCGACGCGACTCGAGGATCTTCCCGACGTCGACGCCAGGCAATTTGAACTGTCCGAATACCTTGGTGTACTCAGCGAGAATACTATTCGGGTTGGTTGAATCCATGATTCGAATCTCCACAAAATTGCATCTGGAAAATAATGGCCATAACCCGGCCAATCAGAGTGTGTGTCAAGCTTCCATTACGTAGGTTCCGGGCGCCTTGATGCCCGCCGGATGCCGCTCGCTGCCGAGCGCCGTCGGTGCCGCACGACTTTCGCCGGAACGCTCGCGCAGCCAGTCCGCCCAGTTTTTCCACCACGAATCCTTTTCGGCTTGTGCGCCGGCCAGCCATGTTTCGGCATTCGCCGGCAGTTCGGGATTGAGGAAGAACTTCGCCTTCGGATTGCCGGGCGGGTTGATCAGGCTCTGAATGTGCCCGCTCGAACTCAGCACGAACCGCGTGTCGCCGCCGAAGGTACGCGCCGTGTTGTACACGCCTTTCCACGGCGTGATGTGATCCGTCATACCGGCCACCACGTACTTGTCGCACGTGACGCCGGCAAGGTCGATCGGCGTGCCGAGCACCGTCAGCGCGCCAGGCTTGCTGAACAGGTTGCCCGCGAAGATGTCGAGCAACTGGCCATGCAGCCGCGCGGGCAGCCGGGTCGCGTCGTTATTCCAGTAGAGGATGTCGAACGCGGGCGGCGCCTTGCCCAGCAGATAGTTGTTAACCCAGTAATTCCACACCAGATCGTTGGGCCGAAGCCATGCGAACACGCGTCCCATCTCCTCGCCGGCGAGCACGCCCTTCGATATGCTGTTCTGCTTCGCCGCCGCGATGGCTTCGGGCGTCGCGAAGAGACCGAGCTGCGAGTCGGCAGAGCTGTCCAGCACGGCGACCATCAGCGTCGCGGCGTTGACGGTCTTTTCACCGCGGCTCGCGAGGTGGCCGAGCAGCGCCGAAATCGTCATCGCGCCGGAGCACGCGCCGTGCAGGTTCACATCGTCGCTGCCGGTGATGTCGCGCACCGCCGCGATCGCTTCGATAAGCGCGCTGACATAAGTGTCGAGATCCCAGTGGCTCTGTGCCGCGGTGGGGTTGCGCCAACTCACCGCAAACACCTGGAACTCGCTCTTCACCAGATGGTCGACGATGCTCTTGCCTTCGGACAAATCGAACACATAGAACTTGTTGATCTGCGGCGGCACGATCAATTGCGGACGGCTATAGACCTTCGCGGTCGCCGGCGCATACTGGATCAGCTCGAGCACCTCGTTGCGAAACACCACCGCGCCCGGCGACGTGCCGAGATTCTTGCCCACCTCGAACGCGCTCCTGTCGACCTGCGCGGGCATGCCCTGGTTCTGCAGCATGTCCGTCACGAGGTTCTTCGCGCCGCCAATGAAGCTCGCGCCGCCGGAATCGACAAGCTTCTTCACCGCCGCGGGATTGCCGAGCAGCGTGTTCGTCGGCGACAGTGCGTCCGTGACCAGCGACATCACGAACTGCGCGCGCTCCTTGCTCTTCGGGTCCAGCGCGGAACGCTCGACGAATCCGGTCATCGCGTTGCGCCATGCAAGATAGCTCTGCAGCGTGAGGCGGTAGAACGAATTGTCGCGCCACGCGGGGTCGGCAAAACGCTTGTCGCCCGGCGGCGGCGTAACTTCCGCACTGCCATACAGCGCGGCGATCAGCTCGCGCACGAGCGTCGCTTCCTGCTCCATGAGCAGCGCGGGTTGCCGCAGCGCCTGGGTGCCGATCTGTTGCGCGGTCGCCAGAAAGTCGCGTGGACGCAGCCCGACAAACGGGTTGGGGCCCAGCATGCCTTCGGCGGCGGACGCCGAGAGATCGTCCGTCTGGTCGATTCGCGACGGTTTGTCAGTTGTTGCTGCCATCTTGATGCTCCTCAAACAACGCATTCAGCTTTGTCAACGGGTAAGGGTCAAGCCACCAGCATCGCCAGCGACTCGGCAATCAGGGCCGGCTTGTCCTCGCCCTCGATCTGCAACTCGTTCATCGTCTTGACGATGATCCGTGCGCTGCCCTTCTTCTCCACGGATACGAGGGTCACGCGGTTGCGCACCCGCGCGCCGGCCTTCACCGGCGTCATGAAGCGCACCTTGTCCAGCCCGTAGTTGAGACCGGCCGACGCATCCTCGGGGATGAGACCGATCTCGATCGCGAGCGCCGCCAGCAGCGAGAGCGTCAGATAGCCGTGCGCGATCGTGCCGCCGAACGGGCTCTCGCGCTTCGCGCGCTCCACGTCCACGTGAATCCACTGCCGGTCCCCCGTGCACGCCGCAAATGCGTCGATGCGCGCCTGATCAACGACAACCCAGTCCGACAGGCCCAGCTCGCGGCCAACGAAGTCGTCAATTTTTGCAATGCTGTATTCCTTGATGCTCATCGTGTCTGCTCCTGGTCACCGGTTACGCGAACTGCTCGCGCAGCCACTTCTTGTTCATCTTGCCGACGCTCGTCTTTTCCAGTGCGTCGACGAATTTGACGGTCTGCGGGACCGCGTACTTCGAGATCTGCCCTGTGTGGCTGAACTGGAGAACGTGCTGCCTGATTTCGTCCTCGGTGATCCTGCCGTTCTCCTTGAGCACCACCAGCGCCACCGGACGTTCGCCCCACTTCTCGTCCTTGATCCCGATCACCGCGACTTCCGACACGTCCGGGTGCAGCGAAATCAGGCTCTCGATCTCGAGCGACGAGATCCATTCGCCGCCCGACTTGATCACGTCCTTGATGCGGTCGGTGATCTGCAGATTGCCGGTGGTATCGATGTTCGCGATGTCTTGTGTATGCAGGTAGCCGCCGGCCCAGAGCTGTTCGGACGCTTCCGGATTGTTCAGGTACCCCTGAGTGAGCCACGGCGCACGCGCGACGATCTCGCCGTATGCCTTGCCGTCGTGCACGACGTCCTCCATGTTGTCGTTGACGATGCGCAGATCGACGAGCGGAACCGGCAGTCCGGTCTTGCAACGCAGGCGGACTTCTTCGTCGAGGTCGAGCGGCTCGCTGCGCGGCTGCAGTTGCGCGAGACTCAGCACCGGGCAGGTCTCGGACATCCCGTAGCCTGCGAACACGTCGATGCCGCGCTCGAGTGCGGCGCGCGCAATGCCGTGCGGCAACGCGCCGCCGCCGATGACGATCTTCCACTTGCTGAAGTCCACCGACTTTCCTTCGGGACAGTTGAGCAGCATGTGCAGGATCGTGCTCACACAGTGCGAAAACGTGACGCCCTCGTCTCGCACCAGCTGCACCAGACGATCCGGCATATAGCGGCCAGGATAGACCTGCTTCGCGCCCAGCACCGTCGCGATGTACGGCATGCCCCATGCGTGCACGTGGAACATCGGCGTGAGCGGCATATAGACGTCGCCACGGTGAAAGCGCTGACCCGACACCGGGCTCGCCAGCGCGGCCATCAGCGTGATCGTGTGCAGAACCAGTTGACGATGCGAGAAGTACACGCCCTTCGGCAGGCCGGTCGTGCCCGTCGTATAGAACGTGGTGGCCCTGGTGCTTTCGTCGAAATCCGGGAAGTCGTAGTGCGTCGCACTCGCCGCCAGCATCGCTTCATATTCCGTCGCAAACGGGATGGTGTGCGCGCATGCGTCGCTGTCCGGCTCGTCGATCCGCACAAAGATGCGTACCTTTTCCAGCTGATCCTTGATCGTTTCCAGCACCGGCAGAAAATCGGTGTGAACGAGCAGGACTTCCGCTCCCGCGTGGTTGATCGTGTAGACGATCTCGGCCGGCGACAGCCGCACGTTGACCGTCTGCAGCACCGCGCCCATCATCGGCACCGCGAAGTAACACTCGAGATAGCGGTGGCTGTCCCAGTCCATCACGGCGACCGTGCTGCCGTGCCGCACGCCGAGCCCGTCGAGGCCATTGGCGAGCCGCGCGATACGTTCCTGCAGCGTGGTGTAGGTCATCCGCAGCTGCCCGCGGTAGACGATTTCCTGGTCCGGCGCCTGAGCGAACGGCGTGTGCAACAGATGCTTGATCAGCAGCGGATAGGCATGGTTGGATGGCGTCGAGTCTTGCACTGCGTCCTGCATCAACATCTCCTTGAGTCGAGAAATAGACTGCGGGCTGACACAGGTTCGTCGTTATATGTCGCGTACGCTGGCATCCCGAGTGACGCCATCATCGGCGCGATTGCGATCCGGAAATATCCCTCGAACGGGGGAGCGGTAGGGGCGACGCGGGGGATGCCAGTCACGGCGGCGCTGCGGTCTGATCTGAACAAACTCGCGGACCGCCCCTGTGGCGGCCCGCGCGGGAGTTACGGCGCAGCGGCAACCGGCTGCCAACTCACGACAGAACATTGATCAGGGCAGCCGCCCGGCAGTTCGATCTGCGTACCAGGCTGACGATCAGTTGAGACGGAATAACTACGGGGCATTAGCTGTTGTCCGTTTGATGCCGCGCGCTCGTTGGACGCGCCCTGTCGTTGTAGTCTCAGCGCCCTTCCTTTTTCGCCAGCCAATCATGACGCCATTCGATCCAGATCACCTGCTCCGCCCCATCGACGACAGCACGCCGACAGGCGAGAACCTCGAATACGATCCAGAATTCATCGCGCTGGAGCGGCTCGCCACACCGACATCCGAGCGGGCGATGGGCGACAGCCTGAAGGCCGCCGTAGAACCGGACTGGGATAAGGTGGCAACCGCCGCCGAGGCTTTGTTCAACCGTACCAACGACCTGCGTGTGGCCATCCATCTGACCGCCGCCTCGACCCGCATTCATGGCATTGCAGGCTGGAGCGCCGGTCTGGGGCTGGTTCGCGGTCTGCTGGAACGTTACTGGGAAGCGGCGCACCCGCAATTGGACGCCGCCGACGACAACGACGCTACCGCGCGCACCAACGCGATCATGCCGCTCGGCGATCCCCGGAGCGTGCTCGCCTATTTCCGCAACGCGCCCTTCGTGAGCTCACCGCGACTCGGCCGCTTTTCGTTGCGTGATCTGCGTATCGCGACGGGCGCAATCACCCCGCCACCCTCTGCGGAGGGCGTGCCTGCGCCCACGCTGATCGATGTCGAAGCGTGCTGCATGGATTGCCCCGAACACCAGTTGCCCGATGCGGCCGCAGCACTCGCGATGGCGCTGGAGCACGCGCGCGCCATTGATGCAATTGCGAGCGAAAAGCTGGGTACCGCTGGACCCGATCTGGGCCACCTGACCGACGATATCGAAGAGTTGAAGAAGTTTGTCGATGCACAGTTGGCGCGGCGCTTTCCAGAGCGCGGCGAAGCGCTCGCCGCCGGATTGGTGTCGACCGGCGAAGACGCGCCCACGAACCCTGCCCCTCGGCGCGATAACGGACGAATCCAGGGACCCGATGACGTCGTCCTGTGCATCGACGAAATCTGCGACTACTACGAACGTCACGAACCGTCCAGTCCGCTGCCGATCCTGCTCAAGCGAGCCAGACGTCTGGTCGGCAAGCGCTTCGCGGAAGTCCTTCAAAACATCGCGCCCGGCGGCCTCGCAGAACTGCAGACGCTATCCGGGCCGGACGAAGAATGATCCCTGCAGATCGGCGCAACATCGAGCGGCTGTTGCGCTCGGACTGGCTGCTTCGAAAACGCGGCTCAATATGCGAAGACAAACCAGCAAAACAGCATGACGCCCACCGCGGCCACGCCGAGCAGCACGGCGGCCCACGCGGCGAGCGGTCGCGCGCCGAGGTCCGTGCGCACTGCCCCCCCTTCAGCACTTGCCGCACTTCCGGCATCGTGACCTTCCGCCGACACGTCCGGCTGTTGCATGACGCCCGACAGCACGACCCGCCGCACGGTGTCGCCTGTACCCGCAGTGTCCCGCCCCAGCGATTCGAACAACATGCGTCGGCGGTACCGGTATTCGTTGCGCTGAATCCGCTGTAGTCGATGGGCTTCGTCGAGCGCGCGCAATGCGTCGTTGACCTGCTGCTCGTCCACACTCATGCCTGCTGCCTCCTCGGTCGCAGCCACTCGCACTGCACGACATCGCTGCGGACCGACAGCGCGGGCAGCACGATAGTCATGCCGTGGTTGCGGCGCACGGATGCCGATAACGCACCGGCCATCTGTGCGGACGATGAAGTGGTGGAACGCGCGCCAGTTCTCGCGGGTGCCGACCCGCTGCGAAGAACGTCGATCTGACGCTCACAACGTGTCCTGAAAGCGTCGGATAGCGCGGCCAGCTTCGGCGTGCGCCCGTGATAAGCGGAAGGGATGGGGTCCGGATGGTTCATGGCGGAAATTTCACGATGCTTCGAGCCGCACGATGACGGCGGAAATGTTGTCGCGCGCGCGACGCGCAAGGGCGAGCTCGAACAGGCGCTCGATCTGCCGGCGTGGACTGTGCTGCTCGCGACAGGCGGCGGTCAATTCGCCATCACTGAGCTCCTTGTTGACGCCATCCGAGCACAGCAGGAACTGCATGCCGGGACGGCTGCCGGCCATGGCCCAGTCGACGTAGAGCGTCTCGTCGACGCCGACCGCCCGGGTCAGCACGCCAGTGCCCACGCCTGCCGGCGCGCGTGGTCCGAAATGCGTGATGTCGACCGGTTGACCATGCACGTGGTCGCGAGTGAGTTGCGTCAGTGCGCCGTTTTCCTGAACGTACACGCGGCTATCGCCGACCCAGCCGCACAGCACGAACTGCTGGTCATGCACCAGCAGCGCGACGGTCGAACCGATCACGTCGGTTTGTCGAGCGACGGCGGCCTCGCGCAGTTCGGTGTTCACCTGCTGCAGGCTGTCTTCGATCGCAGCAATGAAGTCGAAGACGCTGCCTTCGCGCGTCAGCGCACCAAGGCGTTCGATGATCAGCGTGCTCGCGTAGTCGCCGGCCGAATGGCCGCCCAGACCGTCGGCCACAGCCCACAGTCCGAGGTCCTCGCGAACCAGAATCGCATCTTCATTGCGGCGGCGCACCTTGCCTGTCTCGGTGCGGCCGGCGGAGCAACAATGCGTCGTCATGAGCCGGCTTCGATCACGGCCAGCGGCCATTGCGTGGGCTGCGTGCCGAGGCCCGCGCACATCGCGAGATGCAGGCGGGCGTCCTCGTTCGTGGTCAATGCCAGCGCCTCGAGCAGACACGCGTGCGGAAGCTGGATGAGCGCGCGGCTGACGAGCAACAGCAGGCGATCGTCATCCTCGAGCGTGATGCACGCTTCGTCGCAATCCGGCTCTTCGGAGGCGCCGATGCCGGGCATCGCGAGCCATGCATCGCCGAACAGCAGATCGTCAAATTCGCCGCCCGCGCCTGCCGCCCGCTCGACGAACAGTGGTTGCAACTGGCCGCGCCGCCAGTGCCAGGCTGCCGCGGCGCCGATCCGCAGCAGTCGCACCTGCGCTGCGTCAAAGCGCGCGACGAGGGCAGCGCCGTTTGCTGCCGCTGCGTGGCGCGCATCGTGCGCATCGTGCGCATCGTGCCGGGCGCCGCGCAGCTGCGCGTGCAGCGCCAGCAGGCCGGTCCGCAGACTGGGCAGATCCGCCGCACTGCGCTGCGCCGTCTCGCGGATGGCGCGCGCTGCACGTTGGTGCGAGTGAGACGGGCCGTCATCGGCACTCAGCACCAGCGTGCGGCCGTCGTCGAGTAGCAGCAGCGCATCGCTGGCATCTGCAGCGTGACCGGCTGCCGATGAACCGACGGGCAACACTCGATCATCGTGACCATCCTCCGCGTGCAGACCGCATTGCCCGGCAGCGATCTCGTCATCGCCCAGCAACGCAACAGACTCCCACTGACGAGCGGATGCCGAGCCGAACTCGCGCAGCGCTTCGCCCATGTCACCCACGTCGCCCACGTCGCCCGCCCTCGACACCACCGGCTCCAGTAGCACTGCGTAGCTCGACGGCAAACCACGCGTCGCCAGCAGGCACGCAGCACGTTCGGTCCACCAGAGGCACCACGGCCCCGGCCGCTTGCCGAGTTGCGACCATGCCTCGGCCAGCACCATCCCAACGGCCGCGCCTTCGGGCATCGCCAGTCGCCATTGACCGCCGTCCCACGGCAGCGCGCGCCAGAACGCAGCCATGTCGGTCGCAGGTCGCACGTGCGTCAGCGGACCGGGCAACGCCGCCACGCGCACATCGAAGGTTTCGACGCTCACGACCTCGTGCTGCGCACTGCGATAGACGCGCTCGAGTGCGTCGAACCACGCGTGATTGCCGAGCACGGTCGCGACATCGCCGCCACAGGGCGCGGCCAGCACCATCGGAAAGGCACGGCCGAGCCGATCGACGGCCGGTCCGATCAGCCCGCACCACGCGAGCTCGCCGCACACCGTTGCGGGCAGCACGAAGCGCCACGCCGCGCCCTGTCGCCATGCGGCGTCCCAGTGCGTGCCGAGCTCGCCGCGCCCGGCTTCAACCGCGCGCTGGAAGTCACGGTCCCAGTCTTCGACGAACGCGGACGGCAGCCGTCGCTGAACAAAATCGCCCGCGCTGGGCAATTTCCCGAAGAAGCCGACTCCACCGTTCATCGCGGGCACCTGAAACGCCGGACTTCGTCGTCGAGGAACGGGTTCTTCAGACTCGCGGGCGCGATCGGCAGCTTCACTGCATGGCCGCCGAAGTCGAAGGTCGCGAGATAGCGCAGGTCGCTCTGTTTTTGCAGATGGGCCGCATCGAGCGCGTGGAAGAGTGCCCAGTCCCCATCGAATTTTAGCGGCGTGCCGACCGGATGGCCGGACGTATCGAACGCACTGACGACCACGTGTCCGGGCTGCGGTCCAGGCCACGTCATCGTCATGCTCGCGGAGCCGTTCGCCGCGTAGTCGTACTTCTGCCCGTCGATTTCGACGGTCAGCTTCGCAATTGCCGGATCGAGCTGCGGCGCGAGCAGCGTAAAGCCGACCTGCAGTTGCGCGCCGTTGCGGAAATAGATCTGGCGGATCGCGTCGGCACTCTGCGCTTCGCTCAGCACGGCGTCGGGGCCGGCCGGCGCGCCGGGCTTCCAGCGCCAGTTGCGGCCACTCGTGTCGACTGATTTCGCGAGCGTCGACTTGAAGAAACTGTCGAACCGTCCGCCATTGCCGAACAGCTCGGCGAAGTTCTGCACGGGGATGTCCGATGCACGGTTCGACGCAAACGGATAGCGGCCATCGACAAAGCTCGCGCAGTCGTTGCCCGCTGCCTCGCGAAACTGGCTGGCGAGCGCGGCGCTGCTTCCGCTTGCGACCAGATCCGCACTCTTGCCGGTGAGGCCGGAAATCAGCGAAGCCACCTGCGGCGGCAACTGGTCGCTCTCCTGGCGCGCCGCGAGCACGGCCGGATTGTTCTGCGCGCCGGGTGCGCTCAGGTCAGTCATCGTCAACAGGTTCTTGCCGAGCTGGTCGAGCACGGTGGACATCTGATCGAGCGGCGTCGAGCCCGGCGTGCCGACGCTCATCTGGTTCAACTGCGCGAAATGCGCCTCGATGGCGGCGCCCGCCCGGCTGGCCGGCGCTTCGCCCGAACCCGGCCTGGCGCTTGCGGGGCCGTTGGTCGTGGTGCCGTCCGGCAGCGTTGCGCCCGCGTCGCGCAATTCGCCGGCCAGACGCGTGTTCGCCGCACGTCTCGCAATCAGGTTCCCGCCGACGGACGCCGCCTGCGCGCCCACCGCCGAAGCCGACAAGGCCGATGAAGCCGAAGTTGCACCGTCAGCCGTGGCGCCACGCAACATGTCACTGGTGT
Organism: Paraburkholderia sp. UCT31; assembly: GCF_014397655.1. Taxonomy (NCBI): domain Bacteria; kingdom Pseudomonadati; phylum Pseudomonadota; class Betaproteobacteria; order Burkholderiales; family Burkholderiaceae; genus Paraburkholderia; species Paraburkholderia sp. UCT31. Next base: position 242,153 of record NZ_VZQP01000003.1, on the reverse strand, counting down.
TGTCATGCACGAGATGCAGCAGCGCTTTCAGCGGCGAACTCGGACCCGACAGTTTCGCGGCCAGCGCACTCGCGGCCTGAATGTCGGACACCGGCTGAAGTTGCAGATCGGCGAGCAATGCGTCCCACGCCTTGATGTAGTCCTGCTCGTACAGTGCCAGCACCTGCTGTTCATAGCGCGAGCGCGCGAGCGGATCGATGCGGCTGGCGTTGAAGACCCAGTAGTCCTTCACGAAGCCGTCCACCGATCGATCGATTCCGCCGTTCACCTCGGCGGCGAAAACCGGCCTCGTGAACAGCGCGGGGAACGGTTGCGAAAGCGGCGCGCCACTCTTGCGGCGAAACACGCTGCCAAGCAGTCCGAGCGACTGGTCGAGTCGCACCGGCGGCGCCCCCGAACGCCCGGCGTCGAGCTGGACGCTGCCGTAGATCAGCGTCGCGAGATCGGCGGTCTTCAGCGTCGCGCGCGCCTGATCGATGAGCGCGTTGTCGAGCGTCAGCGCGCGCGGCTTCGCCGGATCGTCGACCAGCGCGGAAAAGTGTTTGTCGAGCGCGTTCTGGATCGCCGGGTCCTGCGGGAACATGCGTTGCCATTCGATGCGCGCGAGCGCGGCCAGCTCGCCGGGATCGAGATGCTGCGGCTGGCCGAGCATCAGATAGCCCTTCAGGTAGTCGTAGAGTACCTGCGGAGCGTTGGCACTGGCGTTGAGTCCTTCCCGAAAGCGCACGCCGACGCCGGGCAGCAAGGTGCCGTCGAGTTCGCGCAGATACGCGGCATGCACCTGCCCGAACAACGCGTGTCCCTGGAACAGGCCGAAGCGCATCAGCCAGGGCACGTGGCCCTGATACTGGCCCGCGACGCCCTGCGCGCCGGAGATGACTTCGAGGCGCGCGAGCGCACGCGCGAAATACGTCTTGAGATCCGGTGCGCCGGCGAGGCTGCTGGCTGGCGGCAGGTCTTCCAGCGTGTCCTGCACCTGCGCGACGTAGAGACGGTTGCGCGTGTAACTGGTGGCGAAGCCGGTGATCAGCAGCGCCGTGACGAGCGCGATGCCGATATACATCCCGGCCTGCATCAGGAGCTTCTGCCGTTCCAGCCGCGGGTTGGTGCCGGCGAGGCCCGACTCGCGGAACAGCACTTCCTTCAGCAGCCGTTCGACGAAAAAGGTCCGGCGTTGCGTGCCGCCGCCCTGCACGCGCGCCGCGTCGACGCCGAAGGTGCGCGCGACGGCGCTCAGCATGCGGTCGATCGGCGCGCCCTGCTGGGTGCCGGAGGTCAGATAGACGCCGCGCAACAGCGGCGCTGCGCCGTACTGATGACGCCCGAACGCGCCTTCGACGAACTGCCGCGCAATTTCGCGAAACGCGCCGAGCTGCTGCGGAAAGCTGAGCACGGCGGCGCGTCGGCTGCGATCGCGCTCCCCATGCAGACGCTCGATCACGCGCGTATTCAGACGCTCCAGCAACAAGTCGAACTCGCCCGCGAAGCGCGCGCAGGCGCTACCTTCGATACTCACGTCGACGGGAAACGTCATGCCCCAGACCTGACTGCGCAGATCGGGCCCGAGATCGTCGAAGAACTCGGTGAAGCCCGCCACGAGATCGCACTTGGTGAACACGAGATACACGGGCACCGCCACCTTCAGGTGCTGCGCGAGTTCGTCGAGGCGCCGGCGCACGGTGCGGATGTGCTGCTGACGCGCGTCTTCGTCGAACGTCAGCAGATCGGACACGCTCATGGTCACGATCACGCCGTTCAACGGACGGCGCCGCCGATAGCGGCGCAGCAGCGACAGAAACGCCTGCCACGCAGAAGCGTCGGCGGCCGCATCGGAGTCCTGCGTCGTGTAGCGGCCCGCGGTGTCGAGAAACACCGCCTCGTCGGTAAACCACCAGTCGCAGTTGCGCGTGCCGCCGATGCCGCGCAGCGCCTCCTTGCCGAAGCGCTCCGAGAGCGGAAACTCGAGCCCGGAATTCTGCACCAGGGTGCTCTTGCCCGAGCCCGGCGGACCGATCACCACATACCACGGCAGCGCGTAGAGATTGCTGCCATTCCTGCGGGTCTTGCGCAACATATCGATTGCTTCGCGAAAGCGACGCTGCAACTGCTCGCGTTCGGCGCTGCCGGGTTCGTCGAGCGGAAGCTGCGCGTCCTGTCCAGCCAGCTCGCCGGACAGTTGCGACGTCTTGCGCCGCGCGCGCCATTGCATGGCCTGTTCGACCAGCAGCCAGCCAAGCACGATCGCGAAGATCAGCGCCAGCCGGGCCGCGGCGCTCGCGAGCGGTTGCCGTTCTCCGATTCCGAGATAGGGGCCGCCCAGCCAGATCAGCGCAGCGATCAATAGCAATCCGATCGCGACGGTGAACCACCGGGACGTCACCCAGGTTTTCAGCGTGTTCATGGGTTCAGTGCTCCGGGATAAACAGGATTTCCACGCGACGGTTGCGCGTGCGGTTCGCCGGCAGATCGGCCGGCGTCGCGATCGGCTGCGACGAGCCAGCGCCGCTCGCTTCGAGACGACGCGGATCGTCGAGCCCCTGCGCGAGAATCTGCTGCGTGTTCTGCGCGCGCGCCGTCGACAGCGCGAAGTTGTCCTTGAAGGTCAGCGAACGCACGGGCTGGTCGTCGGTGTGGCCGACGACGATCACCCTGCCCTTCACCTGATTCAGCGCCGACGTGATCCGGTGCAGGAGCGACACCACGTCGGGCGCGATGTCGGCGCCGCCCGACGGGAACAGTTCGGCGGCGGCGAGACGCACCGTGGCGCGGCCATCGGTTTGTTCGTCGACGCTCAACTGGCCGGCCTGTTCCTGTGGCGCGAGCAGTTGCTTGAGCGTCACGCGCGCAGCCGTGGGCGCGAGCGTCGCGACGGTTTGCGGCGGCGGCGTGTTCTCGAGACCGATCGCGGCAAGCTGTGCGCCGACCGGCGCAGCGAGCGCGTTGAGCTTCGTGAAAAACACCAGGAATGCACCCAGCAGCACGACGGCCGCAGCCGACGCGGCGACCCACATCGGCACATGCCGCATCACCGGATTGCGGCGGTCTTCGACGCCGCGCCAATGCGGCGCCAGTTCCGCGGCGGGCGCTTCGCGCAGCCCGCGAATGCGCCGATAGAGATCGTCCTGAATGTCGGCCAGGCGCGCGAGCCCGCCTGGTTCCACGAGATAGCGTCCGCCGAAGCCCAGCGCGAGACAGATGTACATCAGCTCGATCAGATCGAGATGGCGCGAGAAGTCGACGCTCAGGCGATCGAGAATCTGGAAGAACTTCGCGCCACCGTAGGCCTCGCCGTGGAATGTCACGAGCAGCGTCTTTTGCGCCCAGCCGCTCAGGTCGCCCCACGGCGCATTGTTCACCGACTCGTCGAGCATCGTGCATAGCACGTAGCGCGCTGCCACGATGGTTTGCGTGTCGATGCCCGCGCCCTGTGCGTAGCGCTCGAAGCTGCGCACCTGTGCGACCGCCTGTTCGCGCAGACGGCCGACGTCGGTGGGCGGCGCAACGCTGTGCCGCAATTGCACCGTCAGCAGCAGCAGCGGATTGGCCGCACGGACGAGCGGATTGGCGACACCGCTCAGGAAGTCGCCCAGCTCGGCGCGCAGCGGCGGCGGGCCAGGCGGCTGCGACGGCCGGTTTGCCGGCATCACGCGCGAAGTGGGCGATGCTGGCCGCACGATGCGCGTGAGCTCGCCGGCGTCGGTGTTGGGATCGGCGTTGGGATCGCCGTTGACGGCGCGCTGCGGGCGCACCATCGTCGCATCGCCACGCCGGGTTGCGTCGGCGGAACGGTCGTTGGTGGTATTCATGCGCGTATCGCCCACAGTTGCAGGTCGAGACCGGCGAAGCCGCTACCGAAGTGCATCGCGATGCCGCCGGACGTCTTCAACATGCGCCACATCGGCGAGTTTCTGTCGCACTCGAAATAGAGGAAGCCCGACATGTAGGGCAACTGGCGCGGCGCGACCGCCATCGGCGATACGCCGATGCCCGGCAGTTGCAGGTTCACCAGATCGCGGATCTTTTCGACAGGGCCGATCTTCGATTGCGTCGGCAGTTGCCGGCGCATGTCTTCGGACTTCAGGTCGGCCTTCGCGGCGAGCACGAAGGTCGCCGTATCGAGCAGCGTGAGATCGGGCACCATGCCGACCCACACGCCATACTTGCGCTGCTGCAGCGGAATCGCGACAGCACTCTGTTCGAGCACCGCGCTCAACGCGATGCGCAGCGCCGCGATCACCGGCTCGAAGCTTTCGCGCAGCAGTTCGTGCCGATACGGCGGAAAAGCCTGCGCGCGCTTGCCCGGCGTCGTGAATGTAGCCAGCTCGCCGGCCAGTTCGAGCAGCAGCCGGTAAAGCGCTTCGGGGTGCAGCAGCGGCGCCTCGGCAAGATGCGCGACGAGCGGCTGATAGCGGTTGATCACCTGCAGCAGCAGAAAGTCCGCGATTTCCGCGGCACCGCCGCGATCGGTCTCGCTCACACGTCCCGCGAGCGCCTCGCCGCGCTGATGCAGCAGGCCTAGCAGCTCGGACAGGAAGGTGACAAGCCGCCCGGCCGCTTCGGTGCTCTGCGCGGTCGGCACGAAGCCATCGTCGAGGATCACACGCCGATCGGCGCGGCATTCGACGACTCGTGCCAACGGAATCCGCATCAGGCCTTCCATCGGCTGCGATTCGGGTAAAAGACGTGTGCTCATGCCCGCGACTTCGAGCGCGGTGACGCCTTCCATGCTGCCCGACGCATCGCGCACTTCGGCTTCGCGCACGCGATAGCGGAACAACTGATCGCTGCCGGCGCCGGGCCATGCGCTGTCCGGCTGCGTGGGCGAACGCAGCGGCAAGGTCAGATGGACGATCTGGTCGCGCCAGTTCGCATCGATATCGAGCGGCGGCGGCAGTGGATCATCGCCGGGCATTGCGAACGGCGTGCCGTCGGGAAACACGCCGCGTGCGCGCTTGATGCCGAGCTTGCCGATTGCGAGCAGATCGCTTTCCAGTTCGAGTTCGTGAAAGCCCCATGCGTGCGGACGCAGATTGCCCGCGCGCAGCTCGACGTAACGCTCGAAATAGCGTTCCTGCTGCTGCATGTGCTGCGGCCTGAGGAACAGGCCTTCGCTCCATACCACCTTGTTGCTCTGGGTCATGTCGGTGAACCGGATAGGGGTTGTCACACGTCGCGCGACGAGTGCGGGCGCGACGGCCTCGGGCCTCGCCGCACCGGGTCGCGTTGGCTGGTTACGTTGGCTCGTTGCGCCGCCTTTTCAGGCGTCCGAGCTGTTCTTCGTAGGCGCGCGCGAATTCATCGCCGAACAGCCGCCTGAAGCATTCATCGGGATTTCTCGTGACTTCTTCAAACTGTTCCTTGTAGCGCTCCCAGTGACGCGGCCGGCCACCGAGCGGCAAACGGCGCACGCTGCCTTCGGCTTCCCGTTCGATCTTCGCCGGATCGAAATGCGCGAGCAGCGACTGGAACGCGGAACGCACGCCAGCAAGCATCGCCATCTGGTGATTGCGGATGTCGGCGGCGGCATCGTTCAGCGCGGCGTTGCCGCGCAGGAAGCCGCCATCGGGCGGCGCGAGCAGCCTCATGACGGCTTCCTGCGCGGTCGGCGCGAACTTCAACGGGTTGTTTTCAGAACGCTGGATCAACGTCGCGGGCAGCCGGAAGCTGTTCTTCAGTTCGGCGCGCGCGCGTAGCACGTCCATCATCGCGTCGACGGCGATGTGGAACATTTCCATCAATTCGGGAGCGTCTTCGCCGGCGGGCGACGGGGCGGCAGAGGCGAGCGGAGCGGTCGGAACCGCAGGCACTGCCGGCGCTGCAACTGCCGCAGCGATCACGACGGGTGTTGTGTCCGGCGAGTCCGGCGACGCGTGCGAATGCATCGGCGTTTCCGACTGCGTTTGATTTTGCGGCGGCACCTGCGTCGGCGTCGATGCGTGCGTTGGCGCAACCGCGAATGGTCCGGTCAGATCTCCCGACACGCGTTGCTGTCGCGGCGACGGTGCGGGCACAAGCGCCGGGATCCCGCCAGTCGTCATGGACACATCTTCGGAAGGTTCGAACCGCCCCTGCCCGGAACGCGCGGCGACCAGGCTCGCGCTCGCGTCCCAGTCTTCCGGGAGCACGGGCCCGCCAAGCCGTGCTGCCTCGGCCTGCGGCGGCCGGAAGCGGTCGGCCGCCGCAGGCGAGTGGTTCCAACCGGGCGCGGACGATACGCGAGGCAGCGGTTCGTCGGCGTAGGACGATGGCACATCGAACAACGCGAGTGGATCGAGACTCGCACCCGGCGCCGATCCATCGGCGACGCCCGGAATCAGGCCTTCGGCCTCGCCCGCATGCTCCTGCGCCGGGGTGGCGCGCCGTGGCGCGAGCAGCAGGCTCAGGTCCAGCGGACCCCTGTTTTGCGCAGGCGCAGGCGCCGGTGCGCAGGCAGGGGCCGGCGCGGCAGCACCGAAAGACGCGGTGCGCCCCGGATCGACCGCGCCGGCCCGCGGGTCCGGTTCGGTCGATCCGTTGCCGCTCAAGCGCACGCTGACATCGAACGTGTCGATCTGCAAGCGGTCGCCTTGCTTCAGGGCGGCCGGATCGCCTTTTCGCAGTGGCGCGCCGTTCAGCGACATGCCGTTCGTGCTGCGGTCCTCGATGAAATACATGCCGTTCAGGTAGCGCACCAGCGCGTGCAGACGCGACACGCCTTCCGTGCCCAGCACCCAGTCGCACTCGTCGGAACGGCCGATGCTGCCATCGCGGCAGTCGAACACCTGCTCGCGGCTTGCGTCGAAGCCGCCAGTCCCCTCGCCTTCTATCGAGAGAATCAGCCTCTGCGCGGCGCTCATTGCCTACCTCCATCGATACCTTCAGGAACACTCAGCAGGCCCAGCGCATCGCGCACGAACGCGGCACGGCGTGCATCGAACCGCGCGGGAACCAGCGCGGCCATGTAGCTCACCGCGGCCGTCGCCGCGATCGCCGTCAGATGCTCCGGCGGCGGCGTCGGCCGCTCGTGCTGCGGATTCAGGTTGCCGCCCGACCAACCTGCGGCGGCAGCCGTCCATGCGCCGATCGTCTGGTAGCGATGCGTCTTCGCGAACGCGAGCGCCGCGGCGCGTTGCGCTTCCATGGGATCGCGCACCCACGCTTCCGCCAGTTCGAGACCTGCGCGATCGTGTTCGTCGAGCGTCTGACGGCGGCAGCACTGGCACGCCCACGCCACCGCATAACGGCGCGGCAGCAGACGACCCAGCAGGCTCAACGCATCGGCTGAATGTCCGGCGTCGAGCAATGTCTGCACCGCCGAACGCGCCGCCATCGACGGCCGCAGGCACGCTTGCGCGCGCGTGGACAGCCGCATCTGGCGCGCTGCTTCGAAAATCGACGGCGTGCTCATAAGATCATCGGAGCCGCGCCGCCCAGTACCGCCGTCGCGGTCCCGATCAACTGCAGGTTGGTGGACTGCACGAGGCAGTCGGCCTCGGACAGGATTTCCATCGCCGCGATCGAACTCATGTTCAGATTCGCTTTCGAGTTGATCTCCATCGCAAGACCCGATGCCATCGTCACGTTCATGTCTCCGTTAAGCGAGATGCTGGTGCCTTGAATCGCGATCTCGCCGGTGCTGTTCATCGTGATGCTGGCAAGTCCGGTGACCAGCCTGATCTGGTTGCCCGCCGTCAGCGTGTAGTTGCACGCGACCTGTACATCGTGGTCGTGCTCCGACTCTTCGCGCAGATCCTTTTGCGCGTGAATCAGCACCTGCTCGCTGCCTAGCCGGTCTTCGAAGCGGATCTCGTTGTAGTCGTCACTACCGCCACCTTCGTGGCTGCGGCTTTTCACACCGCTTTGGGTCTTGTTGTCCGGCAGGTTGTACGGCGGCATGTTGTCGGCGTTGTAGACACTGCCGATGATCAGCGGCCGGTCCGGATTGCCGTCGAGAAAGCTGACCACCACTTCCTGTCCGACGCGCGGGATGAACTGCGCGCCCCAGCGCTTGCCGGCCCACATCTGCGCGACCCGCACCGGGCACGAGTTCCGCGCGTTCGGTTTGCCCTGACGATTCCAGAAGAACGTGACCTGCACGCGGCCGTATTTGTCGACGGCGATGTCTTCGGGCGTATCGCCGTACACCACCGCCGTCTGCAGGCCAGCGATCACCGGACGCGGCGTGGTCGGCATCGTGCGAAACAGCTGGCGGCTGCGGATCGCCTTGAAGCCGCACCTGAACGGCGCCTCGCCATCGTCTCCACCGCCGCCCGCCGAGTAGTCCGGCTCGACGAGGCGCGTCACCGCGTCGATCACGAGGTATTCGTGATTCGCGTCGGCAAGCGGAAAGTCCTTGAGCCTGAACAGCGCACCCGTGGCGAGACCACAGGCGTCGGTGTGGCCGGCGCTCATCGCGAGCGGCACATTCAACGCATCCGCGCGCACCTGCGCGTAGCGCTGGCCGTCGGACAGACGCTCGTCGTAGCCAACGTAGTCGTACCCATAGTCGTAGATGTCGAGGCCGCTCACGTTGTGCGCGTCCTCCATGTCGGTCAGCTCTTCGGTGGCAAGCAGCGATGCTTTCGGCTTCAGATAGTCGTAGTCGTCGAGTTGCACCTTCGTCGCGTTGACCGCGCGAGAGGTCTCCCAGTCGCTGATCGACGCCTTCATGCGCTTGCCCCGCCCGATCGGCGGCGCATAGGGAATCTGCTCGAAGCCAGCCACGCTCGAGTGCGCGCCGAGCGCATCGGCGAGCACCATCGTGTGCGTGCTCTGCGTATGCGTGAAGAAGTAGTAGATGCCTTCCTGCTCCATCAGCCGGCTGACGAAGTCGAAGTCGCTTTCGCGGTACTGCACGCAATAGTCGCGCGGCGGATAGCTACCGCTGAGGCTCACCTTCAGATCGCTATAGCCGATGTCGCCAAGTACCGACTGGACGATCTGCGGCACACTCATGCTTCGATAGATGCGGCAGTCGCGTCTGCGCGTCGCTAACCACGGTTTCGGCACGAGCGTGAACGTGTAGACCGCATAGCGCACGTTGTCGATGTTGACGAAGCCGCCTTGCTCGCCTTCGCGGACAATCGCGTTGAAGTAGCGCGTATAGCCTTGCGGCGTGACAAGCTTCACCGTCATCGGCGTGCCCAGCAGCGAACGCAGGTCGACTTCCGCGTTCTTGCTGATCGCTTCGAGCCGATATGAAAACAGCCGACCAAGCGACTCGGTCGCGGTCATGTTTGCGAACAGGAGACTGCTGCCGAGACTGGAAGTGAGTGTGATTGCGTGGGCCATGACGTGATCTGCGAACCTTCTTTACGTTGCGGGTAAGTCGTACTGGACGGAAAGCCGCAGCGCGGTGATCGAACCGGTATCGGCGCCGCTGTTGCGAACCGGACGCCTTTAGGTCGACGGTTTTTGCCTGCTGGCCTCGCTCCATCTCCCGGCGCGATTAGTACGCCCTTTGGCAAACAGAACACCCGGCCCACGCGATCTATTCCTTCGCCATGGCGCAAATGAATTTGATATAGGTCTCCTTATAGGTCTCCTGAGTGAGCGGATCCGAACCCTTATTGACCAGTTGCCGCGAATTGTCCACCGGGTCGTTCGCGACCACGGGACGGTCGTCCTGCGTGTTATGGATCAACCCGATATTGCCGTGATCCCGGATTCGCTCGAAGAACTCATACGCCAAGCCAATCGTGAAAGTAACTGTCCTTGACCTTGTGCATGGGGAAGTACCAGTTATCTCGCATGAATAGATTGTTCTGCAGTTTCTGATCCGAGGTCTCAGAGCGGACTTGCTCCTCGAACATTTTGTCCCGGACCTTTTTGAAGCCTGAACTCTCCGCTGCTGCCTTTGGTCCCGTCATTCTGATCGTGCTCGTGCGGACGTCATTCATATATTCTGTTCGCAGAGCATCGCTGTTCCTGATCGATCTGAAGTTGCTGTGTATGAGCGATTTGTAGGACTTCAAGCCACCGCTGCCAGCGTGACTCGCGATGATTGAGTTGCTGATCGATGGCGTCTGGTCGTCTCTGACGTGCTGTTCCCACCAGTTTGGATTCACCCAGTCGCTCTCGCTTATTCCGTGATACCAGGCGGAATGCACGGCGGAGAATCGCGGGTAAGACTGGTGGCAGATGATTTCCCCCAAGGGACTGACGCAGCTGACGTCGGTATCGACATAGAGACCGCCATGCTGAAGAAGAATCTCGATTCGCAGAATATCGCTGGCCGAACCGAAGTTGGCTCCGCGATTGACCAATTCGCGTCGGTAAATCGTCGAGTTCTTACCCATCTTCAAATCATGCTGCACCTCGCGCAGCTTGATCCTGTTCTGCTCGCAGAAGTTTATGATCGAGTTGACCTGGCGGCCCCGCATTCCATGCAAATCCTCGCCGCGCATGTTCAGATACTGATTCAGATATCTCATCGTTGCCGAATCGCCCCCGTCCTTACCCAAACGTTGAGCCACCTCATCCCATTGGTTCGGCGTAGTGCTGGCATTGTGTTGTACGCTGATCTGGCGGCGACGTTCGCCTGTCAGTAACTGATTGGCGTCAATCCAGAGATTCACCTCCCAATCGGGGTTCAACCTTGGAAACGTTATGATGCAATCGCGGTTTCGTTGCGGGACATCGCCGCCAATCCAGATAATATGAATTATCTTTGGAATAGCTTTCACGTTTTGAACTCCTCGTAAAGGTCAATTTCTTTCGACCGCCTCAGCGTGTGGCGCCCCGGTCACACTAATCAGGAATGCCGGGAATCGCGGTGATGAGCGGCGCACACTCGTCGAAGCGATACGCAAAATCGCCGTCCTCGACGCTCACGCCAACCCGCTCGATCGCGACGCCGTCGATCATGCGTGCGAGAAACTCGCGGCTGATCGCAGGCAACATCGTGTTGGTCAGAATCGCATCGATCATCCGGCCACCCGATTCGCTCTCCGTGCAGCGACTCACGACCAGTTGCGCCACGGCGTCGTCATAGTCGAGCGGCACGCGATAGCGATCCTCGATACGCCGCTTGATGCGGTCCAGTTGCAGTCTCACGATCTTCGCGAGCATCGCGCCACTGAGCGGGAAGTAAGGGATCGGCACGAGCCGGCCTAGCAGCGCGGGGGGAAACACCTCGAGCAACGGTTCGCGCAGCGCTTTGGCGAGGCCCTGCGCATCCGGCATCAGCTCCGGGTCCTGGCACAGGCCGGCGATCAGATCCGTGCCGACGTTCGTGGTCAGCAGGATCAAGGTGTTCCTGAAGTTGATCGAGCGGCCTTCACCGTCATCCATCACGCCCTTGTCGAACACCTGAAAGAAGATTTCGTGGACATCGGGATGCGCTTTCTCCACTTCGTCGAGCAGCACCACCGAATACGGCTTACGCCGCACGGCCTCGGTCAGCACTCCGCCTTCGCCATAACCGACATAGCCTGGCGGCGCGCCCTTCAGCGTCGAAACCGTGTGCGCTTCCTGAAACTCGCTCATGTTGATCGTGATCAGGTTGTGCTCGCCGCCGTATAGCGCCTCGGCGAGCGCCAGCGCGGTCTCGGTCTTGCCGACGCCCGACGTGCCGGCGAGCATGAACACGCCGATCGGACGGTTGGGGTTGTCGAGACCGGCGCGCGATGTCTGGATGCGCCTGGCGATCATCTCCATCGCGTGGTCCTGACCGACGACGCGCTCGCACATCAGGTCGGCGAGATTCATCACGGTCCGCAGTTCGCCACGGACCATGCGCCCGACCGGAATGCCGGTCCAGTCAGCGACAACCGACGCGACCGCCTGGTAGTCGACATTCGCCAGGATCAGCGGGTTTTCGCCCTGCCGCTCGGCGAGCTGCGCCTGCAGTTGTTTCAACTCGGCAAGCACCTCTGCCCTCGTGTCATCGTCGAGCGCCGGCGGCGCGAACGAGTTCGTCGATGCGTCGGACTTCGCGTCGCCGTGCGCAATCGGTTCCCGCGCACTGCCGGCGCTCTCGCCCGGCGCGGCCTCGCCTCCTAGCCGCGCGCGCAACGCCAGAATCTGCTGGACCAGCGATTTCTCGTGGTCCCACGCGGCTTCGAACTGCTGCAAACGCAGCCGTTCCGCTTCGAGCGTCGCTGCAGCCAGCGACTCGCGAGCCTCCACCTCCATGCCGACGCTTTTCTCGCGCGCGATGATCGTCTGCTCGGTCTCCAGCGCCTCGATCCGCTTGAGTGTGTCGTCGATTTTCGCCGGCACCGCGTGCTGGCTGATCGCGACACGCGCGCACGCGGTATCGAGCAGGCTCACGGCCTTGTCCGGCAACTGACGCGCGGGAATATAGCGATGCGACAACTTGACGGCAGCTTCGAGCGCTTCGTCGAGAATCTGCACACGATGATGCTGCTCCATCACGCTCGCGGTACCGCGCATCATCAGGATGGTCTTCTCTTCGCTCGGTTCGTCCACCTGCACGGGCTGGAAACGTCGCGTCAGCGCCGGATCCTTCTCGATGTGCTTGCGGTATTCGGCCCAGGTGGTCGCGCCGATCGTGCGCAGATTGCCGCGCGCGAGCGCGGGCTTGAGCAGGTTCGCCGCGTCGCCGGTGCCCGCCGTACCGCCCGCGCCCACCAGCGTATGCGCTTCGTCGATGAACAGGACGATCGGCTTGCGCGAAGACTGCACTTCGTCGATCACCTGACGCAGGCGGTTTTCGAACTCGCCCTTCATGCTCGCGCCGGCCTGCAACAGGCCGATATCGAGCGCACATACCTGCACGTTGCGCAATGGCGGCGGCACGTCGGCACGCGCAATGCGCAGTGCGAACCCCTCCACCACAGCCGTCTTGCCGACACCCGCTTCGCCGACCAGCATGGGGTTGTTCTGGCGCCGGCGCATCAGTACGTCGACCAATTGGCGAATCTCGGCGTCGCGGCCGACCACCGGGTCGATCTTGCCGTCGCGCGCCTGCGCGGTCAGATCGACCGTGAACTGCTGCAACGCCTGTTGCCTGCCCATCTGCGCGGGCGCCATCGCACCGCTGCTCTCGCCCGGCGCAACCGCGCCGGACGCAACCGCGCCGGCACGAAACCCGTCGGTGGCAAGCTGGCCGTCTTCCGGCGAGCCTTCGACGATGCCGGCGAAGTCGTCGGCCAACGTCTCGGCGCGTAGCTTGTCGAATTCCCCCGAGACATCGAGCAATGCGTGGCGCAAGTGTCGCGTACGCAACAGGCCGACGATCAGATAGCCGGTGCGCACCTGGGATTCGCCGAACAGCAGCGTAGCGAATACCCAGCCGCGCTCGACCGCTTCTTCCACCTCGGCCGACAGATCGGAGATGCTCGTACTGCCGCGCGGCAAACGTTCGAGTGCGACCGTGACGTCGCGTGCAAGGTGCGACGGATCCAGGCCGAAATACCTGACGATGCGATGCAGATCCGAATCCTGCAGCTGCAGGATCTGATGAATCCAGTGCGCCAGTTCGACGTACGGGTTGCCGCGTAGCCTGCAGAACACGGTAGCGCTTTCGATACCCCGATAGGCCAGCGCGTTGAGCTTGCCGAACAAGGCGCCACGACTTATTTCAGCCATGATTCCAATCCTGTATGACCAGAGGCGGCCGCGAAGCAGTCGCCAGTTCAGTTGAAAGATGCCCGGACATGCGTACGCCGGACTTCACTCGGCCGGGCTCAACACGACCTGGTCGGCATCGTTGTGCTGCGCATAGCGGCCCATCCACGTGTTGAAGCCCATGCGGGCCGCCTGACCCAGATGCGTCAGCGGCACTTCTTCTTTCTTCAGCACGAGCTGCACGTCCCAGCCCTTCTCTTCGCCCACATACAACTTGACCGCCGCCACCAGTTGCAGGAGCGTGTCGCCGCCCGGCAAAAAACGGTTGAACTCGTTGCGGGTCAGCGGCCCCACGCGCAGCCGGAAGCGCTGCTGCGCGCCGCGCACATGCGTGCCGAGCAATGCGTCGCGGCCCATCGAGGCCATGCTCTTGCCCATATGCAAACGCGCGTCCCGAGGCAATTGCATCCACCCGGCGACGAACTCGAGCACGCGCACCGGCACACCGAAGAAGTGCTCGAGAAAACGCCTGAGTCCTTCGGCATTGCGCGCTTGCGGCACCAGACGCCCGGCGAAAAAGCGCTTGTACTGATCGGGCAGCGCGTCGCGTCCGTCGAGGTGCGGCGTGGCGATGCCGATCAGCGCGCCGACATAGGTGCGAAACCGATCCTGTTCCGGACGGTCCAGCTGCACGGTGGGCTGCGCATCGGCCCACGCGCGATAGAAGAGGCTCAGCATCCGGTGATGAAACACGTCGGCAAACGCGACGAACGTCGGGTCTTTCGCGTTCCGCTCCCGATCGACGGCGTATTCGGTGAGGTGCAACGGCAGCGGCCCGTTCGGTCCGAACAAACCGAGAAACAGCCCAACCAGCCGCGCCGGCCGGCCGGCCTTTCCCGCCTCGAAACGCGCGATGCTGCGCGACGGAAATTCCAGTGCCGCGGCATGGGCGAGACGCACAGGATCTTCGGCCGGCCTGGTCGAATGACCGAACCGCGGCCGTTGCGGATACGCGCATTCGAGACGGCGCATTGCCTCGAAGAACTCGAAATCTTCCGGGCTCGCGCGCAACGCGGCTTCGAGCACTACAGGATCGGGCGCTTGCCGGGATTCGCGGGCCATCGGGCCACCTCGTTTCGTTCGAGCGTGCGCAACACCGTCTCGGCAAACGAATTCAGCGAGACATAGCGCGCAAAGAAATGCTGCAATACCGACGCGAGCAGAAATGCGCCGCTGCCTTCAAAAGCGGCATCGTCGCAGCTCAGCGTAATCTCGAGCCCGCGGCCATACGTGATCGGCCCGGGCACCGGCACGCGACGCGTGATGGGCTTCGCCGCGACATGCTTGATGCCTTCGATCTGCCGTCGCGTCGCGGCGTCGAACTCGTCGTGATACAGGCCGAGCATTTCGCGCAGCGCCGCCGCGCCCGTTTCGCCTTCCTCGTCGAGCAGTGACAGATAGTTCAACTGCAGGTGGCTGATTAGCCGCCACGCGGATTCGCCGGTCGCGGTCGGCGCGCGTGGCCGGGTCGGTCCAGCCACACAGCGGATCGACGACACGGGCGCGTCGGTATCGAGCGTGAAATCGGTGTACGACTTGCCCACCGGCATATGCAGCGGCAAATCGCGATTCGTGCACAGCAGCCGCAGTCCTAACTGGCGCAGCGTGGTCGCATAGGGCGCGTCGTTGGCATCCACGAGCGCGATAAACGTTTCGCTGCCGACGTAGCTCGAGCGTGCGCCGCGTTGCTTCTGGCGGCTCGAGACCAGCCGCGCCTCGCGGCGCAGCGTGTAGAAGGCCGCCTGCCCGCCGTGCCATGTGCGAGCGGTGCTGTCATAGAACGGCAGGAAGCTTTGCTCCGGCTCCTGGCGATCGCCGTAGCCCTGCACTTCCAGCACGCTATGCACTTCGAAATCCATCGGCCGGGTGTGGTCGCCGAGCACGTGATACTCGGTGTCGCCCTGCTGCACATGAATACGGTCCGCGCGGCGCTCGAACAGATTGATTGCCGGCGCGCAGAACAGGCGGAAGTTGGCTGCATCGATCGCGTTGTGCAGGCGCGTCACGCTGCGCTCGAGCCACACCACGATCTCGAACTCGTTGCCCCGCGAACGTGCGAGCAGCGGGCGCAGCTCCGTGAACTCGGCAAACAGGAAACGCTCCGGACACGCGAAATACTCCTGTAACAGCCGGTAACCGCTGAACGAACGGCCACCGTAGGGCAGTATCGCGTCCTCTTCGTCGAAGCCTTTGGCGCGCAGCGCCGACGCGTCATGCTGTGTCTCGATGGTTTGCCCATCCGGCGCGGTTGCGCGCACCGTATAGCCGATGCGGTTGGCCATCAGTTGCTCGTAGAGCCATCGCGGCAGATCGTCGGCGCCGGCGAGATAAACCGGCAGGCTGTCGAGCGCGAGCGTGTTCGCCGGCACGCCGCAAAGCGTTGCGAACTTCAGGCGCAAACCCGCGCGGACCTGCCCGGCTTTCGACGGCGGCGGCACGAGGTCAGCGGCGGCAAGCGCCGCGGGTGTGTCCAGGTATCTCGCCTCGGTGATCGCGAGCGGCCACAGCGTCACGTCGTGCGCGGTGCGGTATTCGCACGCCGTGCGCTCGCCGAAGCCGGTGAGACTGCGCAACACCGTGTGCCGCGCGACCGGGTGTCCGGTGGCAGGAAGGTCTTCGGCTTGATCCGGATACAACTGCACGACCGCCATCGACGGAATCGGCGTCAGGTAATGCGGGTAGATCATCTCCAGAAGATGCTGCGTGAACACCGGATACTGCGCATCAAGCTTCATTTGCACGCGCGCCGCCAGAAACGCGAAGCCTTCGAGCAACCGTTCGACGTACGGGTCAGCGCAATCGAGACCTTCCATGCCGAGACGGCCGGCAATCTTCGGATACTCGCTCGCAAACTCCGCGCCCATCTCGCGGACGTGTTGCAGCTCGCGGTTGTAATAGCGCAAGTGTCGTGGGTCCATGACGATCAGCCGAAGTGTTGCGACACGTGAAACACGCCGGTCTCGAGATCGACGTCGGTGCGAAGATAGAGAGAAAGCGGCATCGGGTTCGCCCACATGTCGGCTTCGATCAGGAAACGCAGCGAACGGCTGCCCATGCGCGCTTCGTCGACCTCGACGCTCACCTGAACAGTGCTGGCGATCAGACGGGGTTCGAAGTCGAGCAGCGCCGAACGGATCCGGTTCTGCAACAGCTCGACATCGATACCCGATAACGCCGCACCCGCAAGATCGGGGATGCCGAAATTCAGTACGGAATTACCCACCTGCGCGAATCCGGTCAGCTCGTCGCTGCTCCAGTGCCGCGTGCAGTTGAGCAGCCACGCGATATCGCGTGTCACGTATTCGCGCAAACGCGCGGCCGTAATGACGCGCTGCTCCCGGCTCTCCTCGCGCCGCGCAGGATCGAAATCGGTGAGACGATCGAGCAGCGACGGCTGCAGACGCTCCTGGGGGATCAGTTCTGCCATGACGTGCGCCCCCTCAAGCTGTTTCGAACGTGATCGAGCGCACGTCGAGCAAAGGATATTCGTCGACGTCGGTGATCAGCATGCGCTGACCAACGCCGACGAAACAGCCGTCGCCGAGATCGGTCCACGCCGTACGCTTTGCCAGCGCGAGCGCGACGTCTTCACCTCGCTCGCTGCCGCAATAGCGGCAAGGCACGAAACCGATCGCCTCATCACCGCTCTTCCAGGTGATTCGCACCGGCGCCCAGATCTTGTCGCGCAGATCAGTGGGCGCATCGAAAGACAGCGCAGCGACGCGCGAGAACGGCACCCACGCATAACTGTCCTTCAGGATCACTTCGAGGCACGGCCCGAAACGCGGGTCGGCGTCGGCGATCCATTTGAACGGCACGCCGTCGATGCTGCCGCGCACCGTTTCCGCTTCGTCGAAGGCTCGCGCGCGCAATGCGAGCGCTTCGGCGATCCGTCCGCCGCACAGTTGTTGCAGCGACTGCAACAGCAAGCGCTCCCATTCCGACCGCTCGCCGACCGTTGCCGGGTTACGCAGGGCGGCCAGCACGGCTTCGCGTTCGCGTTCGCCGACCAGTGCCGCGCGGTAGGCGGCGACCATCAACGCGTTTTGTCGTTCCAGTTCGCCCGCCACGGTCAACTGGGTTCCGGCACGCTCCCAGTCACCCCGCAACGCAAGCAACTGAAACAGAAACACGCGCAGCGTCGCGTCCGCCGGCGAGTTTTTCACTTTCGCGGCCAACGCTTGCAACGCGTCGTTCAAATGACCGTCCGCGAGCAGCTTTTCAGGTTTGACATCGACTGAAGAAAGTGTCACTGGATGTGCTCCATTCAATGAAAGAAAGCGGGCGAAAAGACCGGTATCGCCGCCTGCTTACTGCTTGGTGACCTGCTGGATATCGAATGTGAAATCCTTGGTGCCGCCGTTTGCCTTGCCTTCATCGTCCTGCGGCTGGAACGAGTACTTGAACTTCCCGAAATGCAACGTGATGTTCTCGGTGAGTCGTTCGTCGCCACCGCTGCCGCCCGTGGATACCGACGTGACCAGCACCCCTTCGCTCAGCTCGATGGTCAGGAAGTCGGTCTGCTGACCCGTTGCGTTGGTGACGTACAGATAGGCGTTGTCGACGCGCGCGCCCGTGCAGCAAGCGTTTAGCAACGCGTTCGAGCAACTGTCGATGTACTTCGTGACGGTGATGTCCTGAATGTTGGCCTTGCCGCCCGATGCATAGCCCGCACCCGTGTGCAGATTGCCGGTATTGCTGGCGCCCCACGACCACGCGATGATCGGAACCTGGTTCTTGTGCTTCGAGTGATTGGAAGCGCCCTGGATCGTGACCGCTCCGGAGCCGAATTTCAGATGCATGTCGAATGCCATAGTGACCTCTATTTGTGAGCCAAAGAATGCGCTCGCCGTAGCGGCGAACGATCAGGACCGGAACGCTGCCGCTCCGGACGATTACCTGCAAGGTGAGATGCAGCAGAAAGCCTCAGGCCGCCTGCGCGGAAGGCAGTCGCGAGACGAGCCGCAGCGATACGGTGAGTCCTTCGAGCTGGTAGTGCGGCTTCAGGAAGAACTTCGAGGTGTAGTAGCCGGGATTGCCTTCGACGTCCTCGACGACGACTTGCGCGGCAGCGAGCGGCTTGCGGGCCTTGGTTTCCTCGCTGGAATTCACCGGATCGCCATCGACATAATTCATGACCCAGTTCGACAGCCAGCTCTCCATCTGCTCGCGCGTGCTGAATGAGCCGATCTTGTCGCGCACGATGCATTTGAGGTAGTGCGCGAAACGGCAGCACGCGAACATGTATGGCAAACGTGCCGACAGATTCGAATTCGCCGTGGCGGCCGGATCGTCGTACTCTTCCGGCTTCGCGACCGATTGCGCGCCGATGAATGCCGCGATGTCCGAATTCTTGCGATGCACGAGCGGCATCAACCCCATCTTGTCGAGTTCGGCCGAGCGCCGATCGGTGATCGCGATCTCGGTCGGGCACTTCATGTCGACGCCACCGTCGTCGCTCGGGAAGGTATGCACCGGCAGACTGTCGACCGCTCCTCCCGACTCGACGCCGCGAATCCGCGTGCACCATCCGTAGTACTTGAACGAACGGTTGATGTTTACCGCCATCGCATACGCAGCGTTCTGCCATGTGTACTTCGATGAATCCGCGCCTTCGGTGTCTTCTTCGAAGTCGAACCCGTCGACTGGGTCGGTCTTCGCGCCGTACGGCAGGCGTGCAAGCGTGCGCGGCATCGTCAGCGCGAGATAGCGGGCGTCGTCCATTTCGCGAAGCGAACGCCAGCCCGCGTAGTCCGGCGTCGTGAAGATCATCGACAGATCGCGCGGATTGGCCAGCTCGTTCCAGCCTTCCATGCCGAGCAACGTCGAATCCGCCGCCGAGATGAACGGCGCATGCGCGGCGGCGGCGACCTGCGAAATGCCGCGTAGCAGTTCGACGTCCTGCGGACCGTGATCGAAGTAGTAATCGCCGATGAGGCAGCCATACGGTTCGCCGCCCAGCTGACCATATTCTTCTTCATAGATGCGCTTGAATACAGGGCTCTGGTCCCATGCAACGCCTTTGAAGCGCTTGAGATTTTTTGCGAGTTCCTTCTTCGATATGTTCACCACCCGGATCTTCAGCATCGGATCCGTTTCGGTGTTGGTAACGAGATGGTGCAGCCCTCGCCATGCGCCTTCCAGCTTCTGAAAGTCCGCGTGGTGCATGATCTGGTTCAACTGCTCGCTGAGCTTGCGGTCGATCTCGGCGACATACGCGTTGATGGTTTGCGTCAAGTCATCCGAAACGATGTGCGAATCCTGCAGCACCTGTGCAGCGAGCGTACGCACGGCCGATTCGACTTCCTGCTTCGCGCGCTCGTTCTTCGGCTTGAACTCCCTGTTGAGCAGCGCGGCGAAATCGTCGGTGCCGCTCAATGCACCCTCGACGTCTTGCTCGATCTGATTCTGGCTTTCCATGATCGCGCTCACTCCTGTGCGGGTTCGGTGTCGGCGGCTTTCGGCGCCGCGCCCAGCGATTGCAGCAAGGCGGGATCCTTGATCGCCTGCGCGATCAGCTTCTCCGCGCCCGACTTGCCATCGAGATAAGTGCCGAGGTTGGCGAGCTGCGTGCGCGCCTCGAGCAGCTTCGCGAGCGAGTCGACCTTGCGCGCCACTTCGGCGGGCGAAAAATCGTCCATGCCTTCGAAGGTGATATCGACCGCCAGATTGCCTTCGCCCGTCAGCGTGTTGGGCACGCTGAAGTTCACCCGCGGCTTCATCGACTGCATGCGGCTGTCGAAGTTATCGACGTCCACTTCCACCGCCTTGCGCGCTTCGAGCGGCGGAAGATCGCCGGCATTGGCGCCTGACAGATCCGACATCACACCCATCACGAACGGGATCTGCACTTTTTTCTGCGCGCCGTACAGCTCCACGTCGTACTCGATCTGTACGCGTGGCGCGCGATTGCGCGCGATGAATTTCTGACTGCTCTGTCTCGTTGCCATGCGCTGATTTCCTCTGGTATCCGTAGGGTTTCGTGAATCCGGCGATGCGTCTTACGAGCCTGCACTCGACTTGCCGCGTTGCAGACGCGTCGTCCATGCACCCAGAACAGCGCAGCATCGCGATCTATTCCACGTCTGTCGAAACTGTTGCGTTCATGTTCCAGATCACACTCGCCGCCGTCTGCGCAAATCAGAACAGCCCAGCCGGGCAGATATTCCGTTGTGTCGTGGACTGGATCTTTTCGTGCGTGCGTCACGCAGAGACAGGCTCACCATATGGGACACGCGAAGGCGAGTTTGTGATCATCGAAACCCTGGAATAAACCCGCGAGCCGGCTGTTCTGTTGATACTCGCGCGATATAACGCGCCGTATTCACCGCGCTTCGCCAATTGAAACGCTCAACCAGGCTCATCCGGATGATCTTCGGACTTTTCAAGCGGTCTGTACCGTTCGCCTTGCTGCTGCTTGCACCCAATGCCAATGCGGCGTGGACGCTCGTGCAGGCCGATGCGCCCGCCACCGTCATTCATGAGACGGGGCGTTATCAGGCAGATGTCGGGCAGCGCTTTGCGCTTGACGATATGGTCGAAACGCCGACGAGCGCAGGCGTGCAGATCCAGGACGACGCGGGCAATAGCGTCGCGCTGGGTCATGGCACTCGCGTGATGCTGATGCGCGACGGGCATATCGCGGTGCTCGGGGGCTGGCTGAAGGTGCTGCACGCGTGCGACGCAAACACGGCGAATTGCGCCGCGCCTGTGATCGACACCGCGCGCACGCGATTCACGCCCGCGAACGATACCGTGCTGGTCATCGCGGCAACGGCAACGAATTATCGGAGTGCCAATGAGCAGATCGCGCACGCGCAAGACCGCGACGCAGTGTTCTGTGAGAGCGGCGCGGCCAGCATTCTCGGCATCGGCGCTTCGCACGGCAATGTTGCGCCGCTCAAGCTCGATGCGCATCGCTTCGCCATGCATCCCGCGGCGAGCGACACGATTGCCGTGACAGCAGGCCCTGATCCCGCTTTCGTCGCCGCGATGCCCGTTACATTCCGCGACGCGTTGCGTGTGCTGCCGATGCCGGCCCATCCACGCAACGAGCCGCCGGGCAGCATCCGACCGGTCGCTTACGACGACGTATCGGACTGGCTCGACAGCGAACTCGCGGTGCGCAGGGATCCATCGACGCGTTTCTCTTCACGCTTTCGCGCGCGCCTGACCGATCCCGCGTTTCGCCGCGCAGTCGTGCAGCGCATTCGCGATTTGCCGGACTGGCATGCGCTGGTCTTTCCGCCGCCACCGCGTGCCGTGATACGGAGCCCCGCAATCCAGACCGGTTCCGTCTACCGTTCCGCTTACCCATCCGCTCCGGTTCGCCCATGAAGCTGTCACTCGCCATCAAGTTCAATCTCGTGTTCATCGCGATCTTCGCGATCGGACTGACCGCCATCGGATTCGTCGCGGATCGTGTGTTGCAACAGCAGGCGCTCGACGAAACGCGTCACGATGCGGACGTGCTTCTGAACGCCGCCAGCGCGATGCAGAACTACACGGCGCAACACATCACGCCGCTGCTCGCGACGCAGATCAAATATTCGTTCGTGCCCGAGTCGGTGCCGGCGTACTCGGCCATCGAAATGCTGAACTCGTTGCAGAGCGCGTTTCCGAACTTCTCGTACAAGTCGGCGATGCTCAATCCGACCAACCCGCGCGACCGGCCAAGCGACTGGGAAAGCGAAGTGATCGCTCATCTGCACGACCATCCGGAATTGAAACAGGCCACCGGACAGCGTCATACGCCGGGCGGCGAGCAGTTGCTGTTTCTCGCCCATCCGAGCCGCATTACCGACGCCGCGTGCATGCAATGTCACAGCACGCCGTCCGCGGCGCCGCACACGATGATCGACAAGTACGGGCCGGCCAACGGTTTCGGCTGGACCATGAACGACGTGATCGGCGCAGAGTTCGTGTCGGTGCCGATGTCGGAGTCGATCGCGCGCGGCCGTGCGGTATGGCGCAGCCTGATGGTCTCACTGACCGCTGTATTCGCGGTGGTGCTCGTCGTGCTGAACGCAATGGTGCACTTCCTCGTCACGCGGCGTTTGCAGATGTTGTCGCGCGCCGCGGACGAGGTGAGTCTCGGCAAACTCGGCGACGTCGAACTGCCGGCCGGCGGCAGCGATGAAATAGCGTCGCTCGCGGTGTCGTTCGGACGGATGCGCACGAGCCTCGTCGCAGCGTTCGAGATGATCGAAGAGCGCCAGGCGTAAGCGTGCCGCACACATCGTGGACGACTCCATGACTTCCCGAACCGGCGCGACTCCGCGACAGATCGGCCGCTATCGGGTCGAACGGGTGCTCGGTCGCGGCGCGATGGGCACGGTCTATCTCGCGACCGATCCGCATATCCAGCGCGAGGTGGCGCTAAAAACGATTCGCACCCCGTCACTGAACGACGGACAAGGCACGGCGGAGCCATCCGGTGCGGAGCTGACCGCACGCTTTCTCAACGAAGCGCGCGCTGCCGGCCGTCTCGTGCATCCGCATATCGTCGGCGTGTTCGACTATGGCGAGGCGCAAGGCGTCGCGTTCATCGCGCTCGAATACGTACGCGGCGAGAACCTCGCGCAACGGCTCGCGCAGCACGCCCGCGATGGCAGCATGATGCCGTTGCTCGATGCGCTCACGTGGTTCGCGCAACTGCTCGATGCACTCGCTTATGCGCACGAACTCGGCGTGATCCATCGCGACATCAAGCCCGCCAACCTGCTGATCGCGCCGCGCGGCGAATGCAAGGTGACCGACTTCGGCATCGCACAGCTCGATACAGGACGCCTGACGCAGGCCGGCATGATGATCGGCACGCCAAGCTACATGTCGCCGGAGCAGTATGCAGGCGCGGAGATCGACGCACGCAGCGACCTGTTTTCCGCCGGCGTCGTTCTGTACGAGATGCTGAGCGGGCAATGCCCGTTTAGCGGCGCGCCAGCCGCCGTGATGCATCAGGTGATGAATGAGATGCCGCCGCCCCCATCGACGCATGTCACAAGCCTGCCCGCCGAACTCGATGGCATGGTGCTGAAGGCGCTCGCCAAACGGCCGGACGACCGCTATGCGTCCGCGCAAAGCTGGCGCAACGCCTTGTTGACGCTGCACGACTCGTTCATGGCGCGGCTCGATCCCGACCATACCGTCGTGCGCGCGCAGCCGTTGCGCCAGGCGCTTGCGCCAGCGGCGGGGGCTGCCAGACCAGACTGGCCACCCGAGTTTCTGGCCCAACTGGAGCAACGGCTCGCCAGCCACGTCGGCCCCATTGCCTCGCTGCTCGTGCGGCGCGCCGCGTCGCATGCGACTGACTCGCAAACACTGGCGGCTCAGCTTGCGCGCCATTTGTCCAACGACGCCGCTCGTCGTGAGTTCGATACGCTGCTCAAGCAGCACGTGATCGCTTCGGGCGATGACTGGAAGCGCGGTGCGCTGCCCATCGAATCGACATCCGCGGCGTGCATGCCGCTCGATGCCGAGCACGTCGAGGCCGCTGCGCGGCGGCTCGCATCGCACGTCGGACCGTTCGCACACGTGATCGCCGAGCGGGCCGCGCGTGGCGCGGACGCAGCGACCTTCCGTGCGCGACTGGCCGACGCGCTGCCGGCGTCGGTGGATCGCGAGGCTTTTTTGCGTGCCTTCGACGACCCGCCACCCTGAATCTCCCGGCTCGCGCCGCCGATCGATCGTCAGGCGGCCGCGATCAGGCGATCGATCCGTAACCGCAGCGCTACCGGCAATGCGGGCAAGCTTTGCCGGCCAACGATCTCAGTGTATGGAAACTTCGATGCCATCAGCCATATCACGCGATTCGCAATATCGACGGACTCGTGCATCGCTCGCTCTATGTCGGCCGCGCGCGCGTGAGCCAACGTACAATCGACATAAGCAAGCAGGTCGGCGTCGTCGATCGTCATCGCCCGACTTCGACCCGAGGCGGAGCCGAACGTGCGGCCGGTCCCGCGCCGCTGTCGAAGCGCGCGCCAATGCTTTGCCGCGCGCGCGACAGGCGGCTCATGATCGTGCCGATCGGAACATCGAGCACCTGCGCGGCTTCGGCGTAACTCAATCCTTCGAACGCGACGAGCAGCATCACCACGCGCTGAGCCTCGGGCAAGCGCCCGACGGCGGCGATGATCTCACGGCTCAGCAGCACATCTTCGGGAGAACGCGCGGCAGGATCGGAGACGGCTAGCAATGCGTCATCCCACTCGACACTCGCCCGGCCTCGTACGCTGCGTGCCCGCAATTCGTTGAGCCACGTGGAATGGATGATCGAGAACATCCAGCTGAGCGGCGCCGTGCCGGGCTGCAGTTGACGCGCCCGTTCGAGTCCGCGTACGCACGAACGTTGCAGCAGGTCTTCGGCGTCGTGCTGATTGCCGGACAGGCGCAACGAGAAAGCCCACAATCTGGGCAGCATTCCGGGTAAAAGATCCGACAAACTCTCAACGACAGTGGTGGACATGGTTGAGTGGCCAATTTCGAGTAGAGCCCTTGAACGACGGCTCGACGTGCCGCTTGAGGGTCACGTCGTAACACCGGTCACATCAGGAACAAGGCCAGACAGAATTTCTCTGGACCGATTGATTGGTCTCTTCGCCGAGCAGAGGTTTGGCGGATCTGACGCCACCTCTTTATCTGGGACCGTTGCATGGAGTTCGTCAACGGCTTGAACGCGGATACTTGCAGAATTGCCAAAGGCAGCGCCGCTCCATTTCGATTTTGTCCTAACGCGTGCGCAGGGCATCTTTATCCAAAAACCACTGTTGCGACCAATCGTTTGTGACTATGACCTCGATTACGAATCACGGCTCACGGCTCACGGCTCACCGTTTACTGAATAGAGCGAAACAACGACCAGCGAGGTCATCGTTTCGTTTCACTACGACTCTCCTGTCATACCCCGTCACGCAAAAACCGGCAGATCTTGACTCCGAACGCCGTCACGCGGAATGGCCCGCACTGCGATCAGATCGCGCCGCGCTCATGTACGCGCATCCCTCGGCTTCGCATCAGGCGCATCGTTAAGCGCGAACAACGCGTCCACGCTCCTGTTCGAGATCCGCTGTGCGATCGACTGGAGATCGGTTGAGTCCGGTTTGCCGATCAGCGCATAGACAAGATCGTTCTGCCGCCACGATACGACGGTCATGCCGTTCAACTGCCGTTGCGCGATCGCCTGGTCCGGTCGCGCGTCCTTCATCACACACAGCGCAACCGGCGCGCCGTGGTCGGGCAGATAGACGATCTGGACCAGCGGCTTGTCGTTGAAGCGCAGGCGCGCGACTGCCTTGAACGACAGCCCCGCCTCCCGCAAATCCGGCACACGCAATGCAATGCCGTCGACGTACCGGATCGCCGTGACGGTCTTCGCCGACGCGCCGAGGTCGGGCGTGATGTCGGCAACGGTATCGCGTGTATAGAGCCGTTGATAGCCCACCGCTGCATGGATCCACGACGTCGCGTCGTTCGACGCGACAATCGCGCCGCCACTGCCGGGCACGCCCAGCCATGCAGGTCCGAGCCGCATCGCGAGGCCCGCGCAAAACGCGCCGGCGACAAATGCCGCGGCAAGCCACAGCCGCGTTTGCGGCTTTCTTGCGGGTATCGGCTGATGGGATGCGTGATTCGATTCGTCGCGCTGTGCGGCGCTCGCCATTGCTTCGATACGGCGCTGCAATTCGCCCGGTAAAGGCGGTAGCTTCTGCGTTGCAAACGCCTC
Source organism: Paraburkholderia sp. UCT31 (assembly GCF_014397655.1). NCBI lineage: Bacteria > Pseudomonadati > Pseudomonadota > Betaproteobacteria > Burkholderiales > Burkholderiaceae > Paraburkholderia > Paraburkholderia sp. UCT31. The sequence continues at coordinate 215,857 of NZ_VZQP01000003.1, read as the reverse complement.
GCGATAAGGGAGCTGCGACGCGCGCAGCAAATCGACGCTCTCCTGCAACTCAGGCGAAACGGCGAGTTCCTTTTCGATCGATGCCGCCTCGGACGGGTCGAGTTCGCCATCGACATACGCGATCAATTTACTGTCGTCGGGTCTCATAGGACGATAGGCTTAAAGGAGGTTGAGCGCGATCAGCATTCGCCTGCAAGGCGCAGGCGGGCACCGCCCGTTCGTCATCAAATTCTATGATAACCGTAGTTGCGCGTTGTTCGCAGGTCGTACGCAGCGCGCGGATGAAGCGTGGATCACTGGCCAGGACTTGCGATTGCCAACCGTTTTCTCAGGCGTCGCTCCCGAAACCTCGCGGTAGAGACGACATTCAATGACCATTCGATCCGGCAACGGCCTCCTCCCGAGTTCGGCGATTGAACGATACGCTATACGTCGACGACCGCGCGGCCAGCAACGGATCGGCGGATGGCGCGATGCCATCGGGCAGGATGGTCGGATTGAACGTGATGTCGCGACAGGGACCATCGATCTGCGCCTGCGCGCGATCGATGACGATCGTGCCCACGTCGACCCGCTCGCGTTGCGGTGAGTCGATCCATTGCCGCGTCGAGTCGTCGATCGGATCGCCGGGCATCGCGACGTTCAGCACCAGATGCCAGCGCAATGGCCCCTTCGCGAGTTGCGTCATCAGAGCGTGCGACAGAAAGTCTGGATCGCTTTGCGCGCGTGCTTCGACAGGACGCCAGGGACTGTCCGGCACCACCTCCCAACGCACGAAACGCTTCGCGCCCTGCGCATCCGTAGTCTGGAACGAACTGATACCGAAATAGGCCGCGTTGTCGAAGCGGGACGATGGCGGGTGCAAGCGGACCCATTCGAGAAACGCGCGGGCCTCAGGATGGCCGTCGAGAAACGCCTGCATTTTTGCGGGGTTCGCCTGACCGGTGTGCGGATCCAGCGCTTCCGCCTGAAGCTGTTCGAATAGCGCCTGCGGCGTGCGCACCGCGAAAATCGGCGTCGAATTCATCGCGAGACGCCATTGCTCGCCGCGCGGCAGCGCGATCAGCAACGCGAAGCTGCGCACCAGGGCTTCGCCGTCGTCTTGTTGCGGATTGCCGCCGGGCCTCGACAGTCGCCCGACGACGGCGTAGCTGCCGCGTTCGAACACGCTTGCGCGCGATACCGACGCGCCGTTGCCGTTGCTGTCGAAGTGTCCGGTGATGCAGATGCCCTTCGCGTGGTTGCGCCGGAAGCCCGGGTGCGGCGTCGTCGTCGCTTCGAATGCATCGACGATCCGCTGCGAAGTCAGGCGCGGCGGGAACCATCCGGCGCACCAGACGAACAGCGCCAGCAGTAACATAGGCGCCGCGAAAACCGCGAGCCAGCGCAGCAGCAAGCCATGGCCTCGCTGGTGATCAGCCCGACCGGGCATCGTCATGCGCGTCCGTGCGGCCGATGGTGGTCGACACCTGGCCGTCGTAAAGGCGTTTGCCGAGTGCTTCGAGATCGACGCCGCCGTGCTCGCCGATCAGCGCATAACCGAGTTGGCCGCGCCGCCACGCCACCACGTCCATGCCGCCGACGCGATCGCGCGCGGGCGCCGCGTCGGCCTTCGCTTCTTTCAGCACGCATAACGCGACGGGGCCGCCATGCTCCGGCAAGTAGACGATCTGCACGAGCGGTTTGCCACGAAATCTCAGGCGCTGCACGCGCTTGAACGAGAGCCCTTGACTGCGCAGGTCGGGAATCTGCAACGCCAGATTGTCGTATTGACGAATATTGGCCGCGGTGGCGGCGGTCGCGCGCATGTCGGGTTGCAACGAGGCGACGGTGTCGCGTGTGTAAAGCTGCTGATAGCCGGCCGCCGCCGCGATCCACGGCGACACGCCCGGATCATTCGATGCCGTCGTGATGGCGCCGCCGCCGGTCAGTTGCGGCAACAGACGGAACGCGATGCCGCAGGAGAACACGCCCGCGACGAACGCCACCGCCAGCCACGGCAATGATGCGCGCGGCTTCAGCCGATGCACATTGCCACCGGACGGGATCGATGACTCACCGCTGGTCGCGGTATCGATTGCGTCGGCGGCATTGACCGCGCCTTGTGCCGACGCACCTGCCAGATGCTGTCGAATCAGTTCGTCGACTTTGCGGCGCAACGTCTCCGGTACCGGCGGCAAAGCCTGCTGGCTGAACGCTTCCGCGTACGGCAATTGCGAGGCCCGCAGCATCGACAGGCGCGATGCCACGTCGTCCGACTTGCCGATCGCGCTCTCGACATGTGCGCGTTTGTCGGGCGGCAATTCTCCGTCGACGTACGCTAACAGGGTGGTGTCGTCGATCGTCATCACACTTCTCGCTCGCTGCTGGATGAGCGCGCCGCCGTGGCTTCACGATTACCGAATTGCGCCCCAAGGGTCTGCCGCGCGCGGGACAGGCGGCTCATGATCGTGCCGATCGGCACGTCGAGCGCCTTGGCGGCCTCGGCGTAACTCAGGCCCTCGACGGCCACGAGCAGCATGACGGTCCGTTGTGCCTCGGGCAGACGGTTGACGGCCGCGATGATCTCGCCATTCAGCAGGTTCTCTTCCGGCGTGCGCGCATCGGGATCAGCAACGGTCTGCAGAAAATCGTCGTCCCATTCCATGCTCGAGCGGTTGCGCACGTTGCGCGCTCTCAGCTCGTTGATCCAGGTGGAATGAACGATCGAAAACATCCAGCTCAGAGGAGAAGTGCCTGGCTGCAATTGATGGGCGCGTTCGAGTCCGCGGACACAGGCCCGCTGGACGAGATCCTCGGCGTCGTGCTGGTTGCCGCACAGGCGCAGCGAGAACGCCCATAATCGCGGTAGCATTCCCGGCAGTTGACTGGGCAGACTCTCAACCTCTGCTGTTGGCATGATTGACTGACTAATGGCGGATTGATGGCGGCCGGGCGTGGCGGCCAACGACTGGCCAATTCCGGCTGGTGTCTCCAAGCCGTATTGTGCAACGTTCGCAAAATGTTTGCTGACGCGCGGCAATCGGCTCGCAAACATCATCCGCGGCAATGAGCGTCAGATCGGCGAAGCACGCGCGCCGTCTTTGACGGTCGCGTCGGCATTCGACGCGCCTTCCTCCGCTTACTTCATGATCCATGGTCGCCGGTGTCCTCACCGGCGCCAATGTGTTGTGGAAATTGCCATACCAGCGAGGTTTTTTTGTTTTGCGCGGTCCGATCTATACCGCTGGCATCGGCGATTTTTGCGTGGCGGCCTCGATGCTGGGCTTAAACGACATTTTCTGGTTATCGGCGGTGATCTTTATCGCGATCATTCCGCTGATCTGGCTGACCAAACCGCCAGGCACGGAAGGACCGGGATGGTCGTGGGCCAGGTCAGTCTAGCCAGCCGCGCAGCCGCGCGTGATCGAGAAAGCGGTAGACGTCGGGTGCAAGTTCAGACGTGCTGAAAAGCCGTTCGAGTTCGCCGATGATGTCGTCGAGCTCGTGTTCTCCGTCGCAACGCGCGAGGATCGCGCCGGCGCTAGTGTTGAGCTTCACCATCCCTTCGGGATAGAGCAGCACGTAGGCGTCCTGCGCCACTTCCCACTGCAGGCGGAAGACGCTCCGCAGGCGGGGGCGCAGCGGCACGCCGCTATCCGCGTCACGCGTGTTCATAGGGGCCAGGCCTTTTCGAGCGCATCGAGGATCGACCAGAGAATATCGAGTTTGAACCGCAGGATATCGAGCGCGCGCTGCTGCGCCTCGGGCGTGCCCGGCGTTGCGAGCGCCGCCCGCGGCGCCACTACGGCACTGCGGGCGGTACGCCGCAGCCCGCTCAGCGATTGGCGATATACATCGTGACTTCAAAGCCGAAACGCACCTCGGCGTACCACGGGGTGATCCATTGCATGGCATGTCTCCTTGTTTGCGATGGGACGGAAGAACCGCACTCGATGCGCGGCCGTTCCCTTCAAAGCAAAGGACATGCCGATGTCGCCACGCGAGGCTCGTTTGGCTCGCGCACAAGCCTTCGCCTGGGTATGGGCACCGACATCGTCAATTCGCTGACGTAAGCGGGACAAACGCGTCGCCATACGACGCGTTCGGGAGATGGGCAGTGTTGATTTTTGGAGCACCACTGCTGCGGGAGGCAACAACGGTGTGACAGCACGTGGGCGAAACAGAAGTGCTGATGAAAGCGGCGCGGTGGGTTCAGAAGTCGTCCACCTCACGATCCGGCTCGACCGCGGGCATCTTGCGATAGATCGTGTTGCGCGACACGCCGAGCTCGCGCGCGGCCGCCGAAACGTTGCCGCCATGCCGCGCGAGCGCGGCGGCAATCACCGACACGGTCACGTCCTGCAGGCGCGCGCACTCCGGCGCGAACGCATTGCCCGAGCCCGGCGTATCCGCCGCGCCGCTCGACGAAACGCCGCAGCGCAGATCATCGAAGAAGTCATCGGGCAAATGCTCGCGCCGGATCTCGCCGTCCGCGTCGACCATGGCCGCCGCGGTGCGCAGCAGGTTGCCAAGCTGCCTGAAGTTGCCCGGCCATGGACAGCGCTCGAACATCGCCATGACATCGGGTGCGACGTGAAGCGGCCGTCCGCTCGCGCTGGCGATCGATTCGCGCAGCAACATCTTCTGGATCACGACCGCGAGGTCGGTACGGTCGCGCAGCCGCGGCAGACGCACCACGAGGCCATTGAGCCGGTAGTAGAGATCCTCGCGGAAGCGGTTTTGCGCGATCATCTCGCGCAAGTCCCGGTGCGTCGCGCAGATGATCGCGACGTCCACCGCAATGCTCCTCGTCGAGCCGAGCGGGTTGACGACGCGTTCCTGCAGCACGCGCAGCAGCCGCACTTGCAGCGAGTACGGCATGTCGCCGATCTCGTCGAGAAACAGCGTGCCGCCGTTTGCCTGCAGCAGCTTGCCGATCGCGCCTTTGCGCCGCGCCCCGGTGAATGCGCCCTCCTCGTAGCCGAACAGCTCGGATTCGATCAGCGTCTCGGGAATCGAAGCACAGTTGACCGCCATGAACGGCCCGGCGCAGCGCGGCGAATCGTTGTGGATCGCCTGCGCGAGCAGTTCCTTGCCCGTGCCGGTCTCCCCATTGATCAGGATCGGAATGTCCTTGCCGATCACCCTCCTGAGCTTCGCAACGACCGCGGCGACCTGCGGGTCACCCGTGTCGAGATAGCTCAGACGCGAGAGTCCGGCGGCCGCCTGCGGCGGCTCCTCGCGCGCCACCGCGCGGGCGCCGTCGTGCACGGCGACCGGGCGGCTGCCCTCGGCCAGCGACGCCCGCCTGAACTGCACGCGCGCGCAGACAACCGCGCCGCTGCTCAGGTTGAGCATCAGGTGCGGGTCGAGGCTCACGCGCGCGCGATCGATCAGTTGCGCGCTCGTGGCCTGGAACAGTGACGACAGCGTATGCGCGCGCAGCCCGGCGAGCGACATGCCGAGCTGGAACTGGGCACTGCGATTGGCCGACAGAAAGCGTCCGTCGCTCGTGAACGCCACGATGCCTTCCATCAGCGTGCCCAGAAACTCCGGACGACTATGGAAGGACACTTGCAGCGTTTCGTGAAAGGTGGTCGTAAAGAGATGATTCTCGATCATCTGCACCGACATTTTGGCGAGCGCCATCGTGTGCTGATGGTAGCTGCGGTAGTCGCCCGTCACGTCGAGCACCCCGATCGCGTCGCCATACGGATCGAGAATCGGCACGCTCGAGCAGGTCAGGAAGCGGTTTGCCGCCAGGTAGTGCTGGTCGCCGTGCACGACCATCGCGCAGCGCTCGGCCAGCGCCGTACCGATCGCATTGGTGCCCTGGCGGTCCTCGGCCCAGTTCGCGCCGGGCCGCAGCGCGACTTTCTCCGCGCGCGCGAGGAAGTCGTCGTCGCCGATCGAATGCAGGATCAGCCCTTCGGCATTGGTCAGCACGATCATGCTTTGCGTGTCGGCGATCTGCTCGTGCAGCGACTCCATCACCGGCATCGCATGCGCGCACAACACCCGGTTCTGCTCGCGTTTGAGCACGAGACCCGCGTTCGAAAGAACCTCGTATTCCGGCCGCGCCGACGCGCACAGACCAAACGTTTCGGAGCGTTCGTGCGCTTTCTGAATTGCCGGCACGGGAAAGTCATTGGACCGTATGGCAGTCTGAGCCACGGCCCGGTGAACGTCATCGCGCATTGTCTCCCTCCTGGAAAGCCTGGTACCTTGCCAGACTTTTCTCCGTCCTCTCAAGCAAGCTCCGGGCCATCCATTTCAGCGACAGCTTCGCCCGCGATTTTGGCGTCGCCCTCGACCCGAGCGATGCGCGCCGGCGCTGCAACTGTCCTGTTTCTCAACACTCCATCGCCCGGCGTTGTACCGGGACGCAACACATGGAGCGCCCTGCGCGCGATATGTGCCGCCGCACGTTTCAGGCGCGCCGCCCTTTCGGACTCGCCCACAAAAATGGCATGTGACTTGCAGTAACGGCACCGCAACCGGATCGACACGGAACAAAGGGGCGACGCCTCTCCCGGCACTGCATCGACAAACACTCAGGAGACGACCATGAAGAACCGTTCGCCCGCCGCAGGCCGGCTGGCTGTCCTTGGAGCGAGCATCGCGATCGCGATGGCACTGAACGTGGCTGCGGTGCACGCCGCCCCGGACTACCCCGCCGTGACCTACGAGCGCCTCGCTCAAGCACAGAGCGACCCGGGCTGGCTCACCTACTACCGCAGCTATAGCGGCCAGTCACATTCGCCACTGAAGCAGATCGATGCATCGAATGTCGCCGGGCTCAAGGAGGCCTGGAGCTATCAGTTCCCCGCGGAACTCAAGCAAGGCTTCGAAGCAACCCCGATCGTCAACGGCGGCTACCTTTTCGTCAGCACGCCGAAAGACAACGTCTATGCATTCGATGTCAAGAGCGGCACGAAGCTCTGGAAATACGAGCCGAAGCTCGGCGCGGAATCGTTCAAGACCGCATGCTGCGACGTAGTGAATCGCGGCGTCGCGCTGTATGGCAAGAACGTCTACGTGGCCATGCTGAGCGGCGAGGTAGCCGCGATCGACGCGCAGAGCGGCAATGTCGTGTGGAAGAAGCAGATGTTCGAACCGGGTCTCGGCTACGCGTTCTCGCTCGCGCCGCTCGCGCTCGACGGCGCGATCGTGGTCGGTACATCAGGCGGCGAGTATGGGATTCGCGGCTATATCGCCGCACTCAATCCCGACGACGGCTCGATCATCTGGAAGCGCTATACGATCCCGAATGCCGGCGACAAGGGCGGCGATACGTGGCCCGACGGCATGCAGGAACATGGCGGCGGCGCGGCGTGGCTGACCGGCACCTACGACGCCGCCACGCGGACGCTGTACTGGGGCGTCGGCAATCCGGGACCGTGGCTCGCCGCGCTGCGTCCCGGCGACAATCTGTACTCCGATTCCCTGCTCGCGCTCGATCCGAAGAACGGCGACCTGAAGTGGCACTATCAGTACACGAGTAACGACACGTGGGACTACGACGGCGTCAACACGCCGGTTCTTGCCAACATCAGCTACAAGGGCAAGCAGTATGACGCCATCATCCATGCCGACCGCAACGGCTTCTTCCACGCGATCGACCGCAAGACCGGCAAGCTGATCTACGCGGAGCCGTTCGTCAAGGCGCTGTCGGTGACGGGCTATACCGCCGACGGCAAACCAGTTCAGGACGCCAGCCGGTTTCCCAAGGCCGGCACGACGATCAACACCTGTCCGAGCTTTCTCGGCGGCAAGAACTGGTGGTCGACTTCCTACGATCCCGAGCGGCACATCGCGGTGGTGCCCTCGCTGCATGCGTGCATGAGCCTGTCCGGCAAGTCGGTCAGCTACATGGAGGGTCTGCCCTACCTCGGCGAAGGCTTCGAGATCCAGCCTGAACCGGGCAGCCAGGGTTATGGCGAGCTTCAGGCCATCGATGTCAATACGGGCAAGAAGCTGTGGGGTCACTGGACCAGGATGCCCTGGAACGGTGGCGTCGCCACCACGGCCAGCGGCCTCGCCTTCAGCGGCTCGCTCGACGGCCATCTGTACGCGTTCGACGTGACGACGGGCAAGGTGCTGTGGGAGAGCCCGCAACTCGCGAGCGGCATCGTCGCGCAACCTTCCGTGTTCGAAGTCGACGGCAAGGAATACGTGGCCGTGCTCGCGGGCTACGGCGGTGCGAATCCGATCTGGGGCGGCCCGATGGCCGACGTCGCGAAGGACGTTCCGCGCGGCGGCACGCTGTACGTGTTCGCGCTCGATCGCAGCTAGGCGCAGCCACCGCACCCTCGTCGTTCTGCCCATCCGGCCTTCGCAGCTGCATCTTTCCGCGCCCGCACGCAGCCCATGCGGGCTGCGGTGTTCCCGCCATCACAGGAACGCACCATCATGAACATTCGATTCACTCACCTTGCTCTCGCCAGCGCGCTCGTCGCCGGCGCCGCACATGTTGCCGCCCAGGCGGCCGCGCGGACGTCTCCTAGCGTCCGCGTGTGCACGATGCCCGGCAGCCCTTCGGCCGAGCTGGACAAGTCCGTTGCACGCGCGGTGTTGAGCGCGGCGGGCATTACCGCGACATTCGCGCCGCGCGGCATCGACGACGACGGCGGCGACGACGGCATCTCCGCTCGCGAGCTCTCGACATCGCTGCAGCGCAACTGCGACGTGATCGCGGGCTTTCCGCGTTCGAGCGTGGCCGACGGCTCCGACTCGCACCTGCTCTTTTCCGACAGCTATCTGCACTCCGGTTACGTCAGCGTCACGCTGCGCGGCGCCCATGCGGCCAACACCCCCGTCGCGGCGCCGGACGGCAAGATCACCATTGCCGCCACCTGGTCGAGCCCGTCGCAACTGATCGCGGTCCAGCAGAAGAATGCGCGCTTCGATCTGGAAACCACCTCCGAGCTGACCGTCGACGCCCTCGCGAAAGGGCGCGCCCAGCGCGCGATCGTCTGGTACCCGGCCGTGGTGGCGTATCGGCATGCGCACCCGCAGCAGCACTTCGAGGTTGCCGTCGCCGAGTCGCCCTATGCCGACTGGAATCTGGTGTTCGCGTCGGGGCCCGACACGCAGCCGCTGCAAAAGCGCATCGATGACGCGCTCACGCGTCTGCGCAGCGATGGCCGGCTCGCAGCGCTCACGCGCAACTGGGCGCTGCCAACCACCCTTGCGAGCGGTTCGGCGACCACGGCCAGCACTCACGCGAATCTCGCGCGCTATCTCGACGGCCCGACCCAGGCGTCGCCGCGTGCGGACCTATGGCGCGTGGGCGGCATGCCCGCCGCCGGCGGCTTCATCAAGGTTGCGGCGACGACCGAGACACCGTCGTTCGATCACGATCAGGTCACCCACGGTGAACATCTGTATGCGGATTCGTGTGCGAAATGCCACGGCGAGAAGCTCGAAGGCAACACCGCGCCGTCGTTGATCGGACCGGCCTTCGCGCCAGCGGCGAACTCGCATCTGACGATCGGCGGCATTTACCAGTACATGTCGACCAACATGCCCGCGGACCATCCCGGCAAGATGAGCGACGAGGAGTACGCCGATCTGATGGCCTTCCTGCTCTATACGAATGGCTACGACACCGGCAGCGCGAAGCTGACCGCGCAAGCCGCGCAATCCTCGACCACACCGCTGAACGCCGGACCGCGCCACTAACACGTTGCTTCGCACCGCATTACGACGCCACGCCGCTTCAAGCGAATGCGGCATGGAGGACACATTTCTTTTCTCAGGGCATCATCATGGTCTCTCACAACCGCAGACACTTCATTCTCCAGGCCGCGGGCCTGTGTGCCGCGCTCGCCAGCGCCGACCTCGCGTTAGCCGCGCCGCCCGCCGTCGATGAAAACGACGCCACGCCCAGCTCGCTCGGCTATCGTGCGAAAGCGAGCAGCGTCGACGCCGCGAAGTTCCCCAAGTACCACGCGGGCCAGACCTGCGCGAACTGTCGTTTCTACACTGGCGCAGCGGGCGACTCCGCCGGACGGTGCCCGATGTTCCCGGGCAAATCCGTTTCGGCCGACGGCTGGTGCAACGTCTATGCGCCACGCGTTTGAGCGCTGGTTTGTGGGTGCGCCGCCAAGCGGCGCACGCGCGATGGCCGCGGCCGATGCCGTGATCGGTCCGTCGGACGGGGACGCGTCGGCCCCCCTTCAGGCGCTGATCGAACTCGGCCTCACGCGTGGCTTCCTCACCCGCGGCGACATCGTCGACGCCCTCCCGCAGCATGCAGCCGACGACGCTCCAATCGCCGCGGCAACGGTGACGCTCCGCGAGTTGGGCATCGCCGTGCGCGAAGCCGCCGCTACGCAAGCGGCATGGGCGCCCGAGCGGCATTTTGCGAACGCTGACGCCGTCTCCGGTCGGATGATGCTGCGTCGCAGCCGCGGCGGTGTCGTCCATCGGTCTCGCCGCTTCGCTTGCCCTCGCGCCAGAGACGTGCTCGCTGAGCCGGCAAGAGGCGGCATCGCTGAATCACTAACCCGCTCACCGGCGTGCCGTTGCCGATCAGGCAACGGCACGCCCATCGTCTCGACTCCCGTTTCCCTCTATCCGGAACAACATCATGAAATTCGAAGGCATCTACACCCCTGCTATCACGCCGTTGACCGCGCAAGGGCAAATCGACAAGACGCCCTTTGCCGACGTGCTCGAATCGCTGATCGCGGCCGGCCGTATGAGCGTGTCGATGGGCCGCGAGTACCTCGAGACGGTCTGCCATGCATCGAAGACCAGGACGATGCTCTGCCAGCCGCCACATGCATTCCTTCGATCCAGACGTTCGAGTTGTCGACGTAAAGTAGGTTTGCCATCTTCAATCTGTCCAGATCGGCTACCGGCCGGCGTGCGGAGCGCTTGCGCGCCAAGTACTTTCCCCTTCATTCAGCGAACACTTCCTGCAACGTTCTCAGGGTGTCCATCAAAGTATTCCCGGCAACAAAACCCTCTTTCTTGACCAGCCGCACCTTATCAACGGTGCGAATTTGGTCTAGCAAAATCAATCCTTGCTTTCGCTTGAAAGTCACCGGCACGCGGAAGGGCGCGGGGCGGCCCTTCGAGGTCATCGGGGCGACAATGACCGTGCGAAGGTGATCGTGCAGTTCAGGCGGAGAGACTACGACGCAAGGACGTGTCTTTTGGATTTCGCTACCTAACGTCGGATCGAGAGCAACTAGCCAAACCTCGCCGCGCACTACCACGTTATCTCCGCATCACCTGCGTTGCCGAACTCACCCATCACCAGTGCGTCGTCGCCGGTTTCCGCAACCCGTTTGCTTGCAACGGCCCAGCCTTCGCGCACAGCTTTCTGCGGACGACGAATTACTAGCGCGTCGTTCTCGACTTCCATGTCTACCTCATTCTCTAAACCAAGCTGGGCAAGTATCGGCTTGGGGATCAACACCCCTTGCGAGTTGCCCATTTTGCGAATCGTCGTTTTCATGGCTATACCGTATATACAATGTTATACCCAGCCTAATGCGAGGTAAACACAATGTTATTACATTTTTCGAGGTTTTGAAATGCATCTAGCGCGCGCTCAGTCGTACAACGCGTCAAAGCCCGCTATCGCCTCGCGGCGATCCTTCAAGCCCGAGTTCGCCCAGTTCACGTCCGAACGCCATCAACTGGATGCCCACCATCCGCGAAGAGCGCCCTGACCGGTGCAATCAAAGGTGCCGTGTTTGCGCGGGCGGATTGCCCCAGTCGTCGTGCAGCCCATCACGATAGGTGACTGGCGCATTCAACGCCGCATCGAGATCGAGTTCGTCAATGCACATGATGTTCACGTTGATATACGGATACCCTGTGCCGTTTGGCATATCGATGCGATCGAATACGTGGACCCCGCAGCGTTTGCAGAACGGGTGATGCGCGACCGCACTGTGCCCCTGATATTCGCTGAGCGCGGCTTCATCCGAAAGAAGACGAAAATCTTCCCGGCGAACCTGCACGTGCCAGAATCGCAGCCTGCTGCAGTAGCTGCAATTGCACTTCGACGTGCCCTCGTCGAAATCGATGCGAGCCTCGAACTTCACGAATTGGCAATGGCAACTTCCGAGGTACGTGCGCAACATGGGGTTCTCCGGGGTTGAGGGCCGCTGCCATTATGGACGGCACGACTTCGCGCTGCCAATGCACGAGCCGTCGCAACCCTCGCAGTAATGGCGGTCGCGCACCGCGCGATCCACGCGCCAGACGTTCGCCGCAACCGGCGCCGCCGTCCCCGCCGAGCGTCCGTTTTCCCGCGCATGAAACGTCGGCTCGCCCGCCTTGCCGCGGCGAATCGCTTCATCGATGTCCGGCTCGCCGAACACCGCTTTCAGTTCGGCCACGAACGCCGCGATCTCCGGCATCGGATGCCCGGCTGGCTTGCGCACTCGCATGTCCATGAACCCGCCCCCCAAAAAGTGCCTGTTCGCTATCTCATAAAACCATGTAGGATACTGTATATCCATACAGGTATTTTCGCAAATGACAGCCGCCCTGCCAGCACCGGAAGCCATTCACCCGTCCTTGTGGCGGGCGTCCCAGCTTGGCGCTGGCCGCGGCCGCAGCGTCGATACCGGTTATCCGGCCCTGTCGGCGGAGTTGCCCGGCGGTGGCTGGCCGCTCGGCGCGCTGGTCGATCTGCTCGTGCAGCAGGCCGGCGTCGGCGAACTGCGGCTGTTGCAGCCGGCGCTCAGCGCCGTCGGCGAGCGTCCGCTCGTCTTCGTGCAACCGCCGCATACGCCGGACGGCCTCGGGCTCAACTACATCGGCCTGTCGCTGCAGCAGGTGCTGCGGATCAATGCGCCGAAAACCGCCGACGCGCTGTGGTCCGCCGAGCAGATCCTGCGCGCCGGCAGTTGCGGCGCGCTGATCTTCTGGGCGCAGTACGCGCAGGCGTCCTCGCTGCGCCGTTTGCATCTGGCCGCGCAGTCGTCGGAGACGCTTTTCATCATGGTGCGGCCGCTCGCCACCGCGCAGGAGGCATCCCCCGCGCTGCTGCGGCTCGCGCTCAGGCCATCGGCCGAAGGCCTGACCATCGACATCGTGAAACGACGAGGGCCCGCTCGCGCAGAGCCCCTGTCGATTCCCCTTCAACCCACTCCCGTTCTGCTTTCCCGACATGCGCGTCTTTCTCGCCGTTCATCTGCCAAAGTTGCCGCTCGAGGTCTTCAGACCGAAGTGGTCGCCTGAGCCCGCGCATGGCTGCGCGGTGCTGGAGAAAGACAAGGTGGTCATGGCCGACCCCGCCGCGCGCTCGGCAGGCGTGCGTCCGGGCATGAAGCGCGGCGGCGTGCTGACGCTGTCGCCGCAGACCGAGATGTATGAGCGCGATAGCGGCCGTGAAACGGCAGCCCATCGCGAGGTGGGTATCGCGCTGATGCGCTTCTCGCCCGAAGTCGCGCTGCTCGATGAGGCGACGGTCGTCGTCGAGATCGGCGCGAGTTTGCGGCTCTTCGGCGGCCTGCTCGCGCTGTGCCGCGATACGAAAGCCATCCTCGACGCGCTCGGCTTCACCGCGCGCATCAGTGCCGCGCCGACCGGCCAGGGCGCGTGGCTGCTCGCGAAGTTCGGCAACCGGCGCGTGCTGAAGCTCGCGTCGCTCGACCAGCGCCTGTCCGCCCTGCCGATGCTCGCCGTGCCCGAAGTCCGCCCGTTCGCCGACTGGTTCACGGGCCTCGGTTGCGAGCTAATCGCCGATCTGCGCCGCCTGCCCCGCGCCGGCTTGCAGCGCCGCTGCGGCGAACATCTGCTCGACTCGCTCGACCGCGCGTTCGGGACCGCGCCCGAACTGTTCGACTGGCTCGAACTGCCACCCACGTTCTCGGCGCGCATCGAGATGCCGGACCGGCTCGAACACGCGGATGGCGCGGTGTTCGGCGCGCAGCGCCTGATCGTGCAACTGTGCGGATGGCTGTGCGCAAAACAGCTCGCGCTCACCGGCATTCGCCTGTCGCTCGAACACGAGCGCGGACGCGCTGCGATCGAGCCGACCACGATCGACGTCGCACTCGGCGAGCCGACCTGGCGCGAAGAACATCTGATGCGCCTGCTCAAGGAGCGGCTGCATCGTATCGAGCTCGCCGCGCCCGTGATCGCGTTGCGGCTCGACGCGTCGAACGTCGAGTCGGCCGCGCCCGCGTCCGACACGCTGTTTCCCCAACCGGGCGGCTCGCAGGAGGATCACGCGCGGCTGCTCGAACTGCTGGTCGCGCGGCTCGGCGAAGAGAACGTGCTGAAACCCGCGCCGAGCGCCGATCATCGTCCGGAGATCGCGAACCGCTGGCTGCCGGTGTCGCAGCCGGTCAAGCCCGGCCCGCTGCCGCAGAATCTGCCCCGCCCGACGTGGATGCTCGACACGCCCGTGCGTCTGCTGATGCGCCAGCACCGCCCGTTCTATGGCTCGCCGTTGCGCATGGTGTCGCCGGGCGAGCGCATCGAGAGCGGCTGGTTCGACGGCGAGCTCGTCACGCGCGACTACTTCGTCGCGCAGGCGGACGACCAGAGCTGCTACTGGATCTACCGCGAGCGCGTGAGCAGCCGCGACGCGGAAGAAGAGCAACGCTGGTTCCTGCATGGCCTGTTCGGCTGATAGGCGCGGATGAGCGGCCATGGACACCACCTTCACGATGCTGCCGGCGTATGCCGAGCTGTTCTGCTTTTCCAACTTCACGTTTCTGCGGGGCGCGTCGCACGCTGAGGAACTGGCCGAGCGTGCCGCGCAACTCGGCTACTCCGCGCTCGCGATCACCGACGAATGCTCGCTCGCGGGAGTCGTGCGCGCGCATGTCGCGGCGAAAGAAGCGAAGCTGCCGTTCATCGTCGGTTCGTATTTCCGGCTCGTCAACGCCGATGGTTCGCCGGCGTTCGGCCTGATCCTGCTCGCCCGCAACCGCAACGGCTACGGCAATCTGTCCGAGCTGATCACGCTGGCGCGCATGCGCGCGCCCAAGGGCGAATACCGGCTCACGCCGCAGGATCTGTCGCGGCCGGAGAAGGAGTATCGCCACCTGCTCGGCATGCCCGACTGCCTCGCGATTCTCGTGCCGGATTTCCCGGCCAGCGAAGACGCGCTCGATGCGCAGGTCGAATGGCTCGACGAAACGTTCACGGGCCGCGCATGGGTCGGCCTCGTGCTCCATCAACGCGCGATGGACGACCTGCATCGCGGCGCGGTCGAGTTCGTCGCGCGCAGCCGCGACGTGCCCGTCGTCGCGCTCGGCGAAGTCGTGATGCACGTGCGCTCGCGCAAGCCGCTGCAGGACACGATGACCGCGATCCGGGTCGGCAAACCGGTCCATCAGTGCGGCTATGATCTGGCGCCGAACGCCGAGCAGCATCTGCGCTCGAGGTTGCGGCTCGCCAACCTGTACCCGCAAGACGCGCTGGCCGCGACGGTCGACATCATGAGCCGCTGCACGTTTTCGCTCGACGAGCTGCGCTACGAGTATCCCGACGAGCTGGTGCCGGCCGGCCATACGCCGGCCTCGTATCTTCGTCAGGAAACCTATGTCGGCGCGCAGCGGCGTTTTCCCGCGGGGATTGCGCATCACGTGCAGCAGCAGATCGAGCACGAACTCGAACTGATCGCGGACCTGCAGTACGAGCCATATTTCCTGACCGTCTACGACATCGTCCGCTTCGCGCGCAGCCAGCACATTCTGTGTCAGGGGCGCGGGTCGGCCGCGAACTCGGCGGTCTGCTATTGCCTCGGCGTGACCGAGGTGGACCCCGCGCGCGGCAACATGCTGTTCGAGCGCTTCATCAGCAAGGAGCGCGGCGAGCCGCCCGATATCGACGTCGACTTCGAGCACCAGCGGCGCGAAGAAGTGATCCAGTACATCTATCGCAAGTACGGCCGCGACCGGGCGGCGATCGCGGCGGCGGTGTCGACCTATCGTCCGCGTGGTGCGCTGCGGGAAACGGGCAAGGCACTCGGCGTCGATCCGCAGATCGTCGACGCGGTCGCGAAGTCGCATCACTGGTTCGATACCAGTCGGGATCTGCTCGCGCGTTTCGCGGAATCCGGCCTCGATCCGAACCAGCCCCTGATTCAGGCCTGGGCGAAGCTCGCCTCGCAACTGCTGAATTTTCCGCGCCACCTGTCGCAGCATTCGGGCGGCTTCGTGATCAGCCGCGGCAAGCTCACCCGGCTCGTGCCGGTGGAAAACGCGGCGATGGCCGACCGCTCGGTGATCGAGTGGGACAAGGACGACCTCGAATCATTGGGCTTGCTGAAGGTCGACGTGCTCGCGCTCGGCATGCTGTCGGCGATCCGGCGCACGCTCGACCTCGTTTCGGAACAGCGCGGAGAACGTTTCGAAATGCAGGACATCCCCGCCGAGGATGAGGCGACCTACGCGATGATTTCGGCCGCCGATACGGTCGGCGTGTTCCAGATCGAATCGCGCGCGCAGATGAGCATGCTGCCGCGCATGCGGCCAGAGAAGTTCTACGACCTCGTCATCGAAGTCGCGATCGTGCGGCCCGGTCCGATTCAGGGCGGCGCCGTGCATCCCTATCTGCAGCGCCGTCAGGGCTTCGAGCCCGTGACCTATCCGAGCGACGCGTTGAAGACCGCGCTGGGCCGCACACTCGGCGTGCCGATCTTCCAGGAGCAGGTGATGCAGGTGGCGATTCTCGCGGCCGGCTTCACCGCCGGCGAAGCCGACCAGCTGCGACGCGCGATGGCCGCGTGGAAACGCAAGGGCGGACTCGAAAAATACTATGACCGCATCGTGCTCGGCATGCAGGAGCGCGGCTACGACCAGGCCTTCGCCGAGGCGATCTTCGAGCAGATCAAGGGCTTCGGCGAATATGGCTTCCCCGAAAGTCACGCGGCCAGTTTCGCGCTGCTGGTCTATGCGAGCAGCTGGCTCAAGCGTCACGAACCCGAAGCCTTTCTCGCCGCGATGCTGAACAGCCAGCCGATGGGCTTCTATTCGCCGTCGCAACTGGTTCAGGATGCGCAGCGGCACGGCGTCACGGTGTTGCCGGTCGATGTGACGATCAGCGGTTGGGACTCCTCGCTCGAACACCGTGCGGGGGCGACGCGCCCCGCCGTGCGTCTCGGTCTTTCGCTGCTGCGCGGCATGAAGGACGGCGCCGCCGAACGGATCGAGAACGCGCGCGCGGTTCGCCCGTTCGCGAGCGTCAACGATCTCGCGCGCCGCGCGCAGCTCGACCGCAAAGACCTGCATGCGCTCGCGGATGCGAATGCGTTGGCAGCGCTCGCGGGAAACCGCCGCGAAGCGCTGTGGCAGTCGGTCGTCGCGGTGCCGGACAAGGATATGCTCGCGGCCGCGGCGACTCAGGACGAAACGCCCGAACTGGGCGCACCGAGCGAAGCGAACGACATCGTCGCCGACTACCGTTCGCTCGGCCTGACGCTCAACCGCCATCCGCTGGAACTGCTCCGGCCGCAGTTGCTCGCGAACCGGCTGATGCCGGCCTCGACGCTGCGGACCTATCGCGACGGCCGCCTCGCGCGCGGCTGCGGACTGGTGACGGTGCGTCAGCGTCCCGGCACGGCCAAGGGCGTCGTGTTCGTCACGCTCGAAGACGAGACGGGCAACGTCAATGTGATCATCTGGCCGAGTCTGCTCGAAAAACAGCGCAAAGAAGCGTTGGGCGCCGCGCTGCTCGCCGTATACGGCACGTGGCAGTGTCAGGGAGAAGTACGGCACCTCGTCGCGCAGCGGCTCGTCGACATGTCTCATCTGTTGGGCGAGTTGCAAACGACGAGCAGAGACTTCTGCTGACGCGAGCGCGCAAATGCGTATCATCGGAACAGCAAACGGAGGCATCCATGTGCTATTCGGCTCAGATTCTGGCGGACTACCGGCGCTACGTCCGCATGTTCGGCGCGCACATGAGCATCGAGGAATTCGCGCGTCTTTTCTTCGAACGCGCAGAGGACGGTCAGGCCAGGATTCCCAAAGCGATGGAAGACGCCTTCTCGGAACCGCAGTCCGACGCGCAACGGGAAGTCTGGGCGCTGATCGAGCGCTTCAGATCGCAGCAGACCGTGAAGCTCGAACAGGAACTGTTCAAACAGCGCACCCGCTTCGCCGATGCCGAGCGCTCTTTGCAGACCAAAGCCACCAAGGCGGCGACCGAGAGCAAACGGATCGCGAAAGACAAGATCGACCGCACGCTCGAGCGACTCGACGACCTCGGCCGAACCGCTCCCAAAGCAGGCGACTCGCGCATCTTTCCCGGCTACTACGCGCCGGTGATGGTGACGGAGAACGGCCAGCGCGTCGTCAAACCGATGCGCTATCAGTGCCGCCTGGCCGGCAAGCCCGCCTCGTACGACACCCGCTATCCCGGCACGTACAACGCTCGTCGGGACAGTCTCGAAAGTTTCTGGAAAGCGCTATTCGGCTATTCGCATGGACTCATGCTGGCCAGTTCTTTCTATGAGAACGTCTCGCGCGCGCGAATGGAAGGCCGCGAACCGGCGCCCGGCGAGAAAGATGAAAATGTCCGGCTCGAGTTCCGGCCCAATCCGCCTCACGACATGCTGGTTGCATGCTTATGGTCCCGCTGGAGCGGCAAAGGCGAGCCCGATCTATTGTCCTTCGCGGCCATCACCGATGATCCGCCACCCGAGGTGGCCGCTGCCGGCCATGATCGCTGCATCATTCCGATCAAGCCTGAGCATATCGACGCGTGGTTGAATCCCGATCCGCGCGATCTGGCAGCGTTGTACGCGATTCTCGATGATCGGGACCGGCCGTTCTACGAACATCGGATCGCGGCCTGAATACAAGACGCGGTTTCGCAGGCCGCGCGAGACGGTGTCGGATCATCCTTGCAATCTTCACGCAGTAACATATTCTGCGTTATGGATGTTCATCGGCTGGCGAAGAATACCCGGTTGTAGAGGTCCGCCAACAGGCGCGATTCGGACCCCATCAATCATCGAAGCGCCTGCGCAGCGGGCCCGACACGATCCACACCCTCGGGTTGCGGCTGCAAGCACAGGAGACGTCGGTATGGGCAAACATCCCGCGGCGGACGCTTCGCAGCAGACCGCGCTCGGCAGCGACGAACTTCAGCTGATCGATGCGTGGTGGCGCGCATGCAATTACCTTTCGGTCGGCATGATCTATCTGCTGGACAACCCGCTGCTGCGGGAGCCGCTGAAAGTCGAACACGTCAAGTATCGCCTGCTCGGACACTGGGGCGCGAGCCCGGCGTTATCGTTCGTCTGGGCGCATCTGAACCGCGTGATCAAACGCGACGATCTCGACGTCGTCTTCATGGCCGGTCCCGGACACGGCGCACCGGGCGTGCTCGGCCCCACCTATCTGGAAGGCACCTACTCGGAGATCTATCCGGACAAGAGCGCGGATGCCGAGGGCATGCAGAAGTTCTTCAAGCAGTTCTCGTTTCCCGGCCATATCGGTTCGCATGTGACGCCGGAGACGCCAGGGTCCATCCATGAAGGCGGCGAGCTTGGCTACAGCCTGTCGCATGCGTATGGCGCCGTGCTCGACAACCCGGACCTCATCGTGGCCTGCGTGGTCGGCGATGGAGAAGCGGAGACCGGGCCGCTCGCCACCGCGTGGCATTCGAATAAATTCATCAACCCGGCCCGCGACGGCACCGTGCTGCCGATCCTGAATCTGAACGGCTACAAGATCGCCAATCCGACCATCCTGTCGCGCATCAGCAGCAGAGAACTGGAAGCGCTCTTTGTCGGCTACGGCTACACCCCGCATTTCGTCGAAGGATCGGATCACGCGGAAATGCATCGGAAGATGGCGCACACGCTCGATACCGTGCTCGGCGAAATTCGCGCAATTCATCAGCAGGCACGCACGAACGGCAATCTCGAGCGGCCGCTCTGGCCGATGATCGTGCTGCGCACGCCCAAGGGCTGGACCGGACCGAAGCAGATCAACGGGCACAAGGTCGAAGGCTCGTGGCGCTCGCATCAGGTGCCTTTTTCCGATGTGCGCAACAACTCCGCGAATCTCGAAGTGCTCGAAGAATGGATGCGCAGCTACCGGCCCGCCGAACTTTTCGATGCCGAGGGCCGGCTGATCCCCGAACTCAAGGCGCTGTCGCCCCAAGGCCCGCGGCGCATGAGCGCCAATCCGCACGCGAACGGCGGCGTGCTGCGCCGCGAACTGAAGCTGCCCGACATCCGCGCGTACGCGGTGGATGTGCAGCACGCGGGCAAGGTGCTGCAGGAGAACACGCGGCCACTCGGCGAATTTCTGCGCGACACGATGCGCGCGAACATGAAAACCTTCCGCGTGTTCGGCCCGGACGAAACGGCCTCGAACCGTCTGCAGTCGATCTACGAGGTCAGCAAGAAGGTGTGGATGGCCGAGATGCTCCCCGAGGACGAGGACGGCGGCGAACTGGCGCGCGACGGCCGCGTGATGGAGATGCTGTCCGAACATACGCTGATGGGATGGCTCGAAGGCTATCTGCTGACGGGCCGCCACGGCTTCTTCCATACCTATGAAGCGTTTGCGCACGTGGTGGATTCGATGTTCAACCAGCATGCGAAGTGGCTCGACATCAGCCGCAATCACGTGCCATGGCGCGCCTGGGTGTCGGCGGAAAACATTCTGCTGTCGTCGACCGTGTGGCGGCAGGATCACAACGGCTTTTCGCATCAGGACCCCGGCTTCATCGATCTCGTCACCAACAAGAGCCCCTCGGTCACGCGCGTCTATCTTCCGCCCGACGCGAACACGCTGCTGGTGGTCGCCGACCACTGTCTGCGCACCACCGACTGCATCAACGTGATCGTCGCCGACAAGCAGAAACACCTGCAATTCACCACCATCGACGAAGCCGTCGTGCACTGCGCCAAAGGCATCGGCGTGTGGCGGCGCGCGAGCAACGACGAGGACGCCGAACCGGACGTGGTGATGGCCTCGTGCGGCGACGTCGCCACTCAGGAAGCGCTGGCGGCGACGGCGATCCTGCGCGAACGTCTGCCCGAACTGAAGCTGCGT
Organism: Paraburkholderia sp. UCT31; assembly: GCF_014397655.1. NCBI lineage: Bacteria > Pseudomonadati > Pseudomonadota > Betaproteobacteria > Burkholderiales > Burkholderiaceae > Paraburkholderia > Paraburkholderia sp. UCT31. The sequence continues at coordinate 194,876 of NZ_VZQP01000003.1, read as the reverse complement.
TTCGTCAACGTGGTCGACCTGTTCAGGATGCAGCCGGCGAGCGAGCACCCGCACGGCTCGACCGAACGCGAATTCGACAGCCTGTTTACGACCAATAAGCCGGTGATCTTCAATTTCCACGGTTACCCGTGGTTGATCCACAAGCTCGCCTATCGCTTTCGCAATCACGAGAATCTGCACGTGCGGGGCTACAAGGAGAAAGGCAACATCAACACGCCGCTCGAACTGGCGATTCTCAATCAGGTGGACCGCTTCAATCTGGTGATCGACGTGCTCGACCGCGTGCCGCGCTTGCAGGGCAGATCCGCGCATCTCAGGGAAGACATGAGGAACGCGATCGTCAGCAACCTGAACTATGCGCATACGCATGGCACGGACCGCACCGAGGTCGCCGACTGGGTCTGGCCCTTCTGAACGTCACGCGCAGCATGCACCGAGGAAAGCATCATGGCCGACGCTCCCACCACGACCTCGCAGCAAAGCGCGGATGCAGCGCGCATCGGCCTGAGCGCCGCCGCGCTCCAGCGCGGCGTGCTCGACAATCTGCTGTGCCTGCGGGGCCGCTATCCGGCGATCGCTTCCCCGCATGACTGGTACATGGCGCTCGCGTATAGCGTGCGCGACCGGCTGCTGGCCCGCTGGGCAACCTCCGTACAGACCTACGCCGGAAGCGATGCGCGGGTCGCCTGCTACCTGTCCGCCGAGTTCCTGATCGGCCCGCAACTCGGCAACAACCTCGTCAATCTCGGCATCGAGGCCAGCACACGCGAAGCGCTGCGCGCGCTCGGCGTCGACCTCGATATGCTGCTCGAACTCGAGGAAGAGCCGGGGCTCGGCAATGGCGGACTTGGCCGCCTCGCGGCCTGCTATCTGGATTCGCTCGCAAGTTTGGAAATACCGGCCATCGGCTATGGCATCCGCTACGAGTTCGGCATCTTCGACCAGCAGATTCGCGACGGCTGGCAGGTCGAAACCACCGACAAGTGGCTGCAAAAGGGCAATCCATGGGAGATCGTGCGCCCGGAGGTTGCGTACTACGTGGGGTTCGGCGGCAGCACCCACGACGAAACCGATGCACGCGGGCACCTGTGCGTGCGCTGGACACCCACACGGCAGGTCAAAGGCGTGGCTTGCGACACGCCGATGCCCGGCTATCACGTCAACACGTGCAACACCTTGCGGCTGTGGAAGAGCGAGGCGGTCGAGTCGTTCGACCTGCAGGACTTCAATGCCGGCGACTATTACGAGGCCGTCAACGAAAAGGTCATCTCCGAGACGCTGTCGAAGGTGCTGTATCCGAACGACGAGCCCGAGATCGGCAAGCGCCTGCGTCTCGCGCAGCAATACTTCTTCGTGTCGTGCTCGCTGCAGGACATGCTGCGCCTGCTCGAAATCAAGGGCGAGCCGGTCGGACACTTCGCGCAGTTGTTCAACGTGCAGTTGAACGACACGCACCCGTCGATCGCCGTCGCCGAGCTGATGCGTCTGCTGGTGGACGACAGGCAGGTGCCGTGGGACGAGGCCTGGGACATCACGCGGCGCGCGCTCGCGTACACCAATCACACCCTGCTGCCCGAAGCGCTCGAAACCTGGGGGCTGCCGCTGATGCGCAACCTGCTGCCGCGCCTGCTCGAAATCATCTACGAGATCAACCGCCGCTTCCTCGACGAGGTCCGGCAGCGCTATCCGGGCGACGACGCGCGCATCGAACGCATGTCGCTGATCGACGAGCGCGGTGACAAACTCGTGCGCATGGCGCATCTGGCGACGGTCGGCAGCCACGCGGTCAACGGCGTCGCCGAACTGCATTCCGGGCTGCTCAAGCAGACCGTGCTGCGGGACTTCGCCGAATTGTGGCCCGAGCGCTTTCACAACGTCACGAACGGCGTCACGCCGCGCCGTTTCATGCTGCTTTGCAATCCGGCGCTCGCGCGGCTAATCGACGAGACCATCGGCGCTGGCTGGGTCACTGATCTCGCGCGACTGCGCAAGCTCGAAGCCTATGCCGACGACGCCGCGTTTCAGCAGCATTGGCGTAGCGTGAAGCAGGCGAACAAGACCGTGCTCGCCGAGCATATCCGGGGCGTCACGGGCATCGGCGTCGACACCGCCGCGCTGTTCGACGTGCAGGTCAAGCGCATCCACGAATACAAGCGGCAACATCTGAACGCGTTGCTGATCATCACGCTGTACCGGCGCCTGCTGCGTGATCCGCAGCTCGCGCTGACACCGCGCTGTTTCGTATTCGGCGGCAAGGCGGCGCCCGGCTACGCGACGGCCAAGCTGATCATCCGTTTGATCAACGGCATCGCCGAAGTCGTGAATGACGACCCTGTGGTGAACGGGCGGCTGAAAGTCGTGTTCTATCCGGACTTCAATGTGAAGAACGCGCACTTCATCTACCCTGCCGCCGACCTGTCCGAGCAGATTTCGACGGCCGGCAAGGAAGCATCGGGCACCGGCAACATGAAGTTCATGATGAACGGCGCGTTGACGATCGGCACGCTCGACGGCGCCAACGTCGAAATCCGCGAAGAGGTCGGCGACGAAAACTTCTTCCTGTTCGGCCTGAGCGCCGACGAAGTGGAACGTGTGAAGCGCGCGGGTTATCGCCCCGCGGACTATGTGAAGGACGACGCGGAACTGAGCGACGTGCTGCAACTGATCGCCGACGGTCATTTCTCGCGAGGAGACCGCGAGATGTTCCGCCCGCTGATCGACAATCTGACGCACGCGGACCCGTTTCTCGTGCTCGCCGACTACGCCGCCTACGTGGCGCGTCAGGACGACGTGAGCGCCGCCTGGCAGGACACGCGGCGCTGGACCCGGATGTCGATCCTGAACACCGCGCGCTCGGGCAAGTTCTCTTCCGACCGCGCCATCGGCGAATACTGCGACAAGATCTGGAAGATCCGCCCGATGAGGATCACCCTTGATCAATGACCCTGAAACGGGATCGGTGCGTGCTCATGCGGTTCGCTCCGGGTCGCGGTTTCCCGTGGGCGCGTGGGCGGTGCCCGGCGGCATCAATTTCTGCATCTTCTGCCGTCACGCGACGCGCGTCGAGCTGTTGCTGTACGACGCGGCTGACAGCCCCGAGCCGTTCCAGATCATCACGCTCGCCGCCGGTTGCAACCGCACCTTCTACTACTGGCATGTGATGGTCGAAGCGCTGCCGTTCGGCACCTGCTACACGTGGCGGGTGGACGGTCCGCGCGATACGCGCGCTAGCGGCTACGCGTTCGACCCCGACCGCGAACTCCTCGACCCGTATGCCCGCGCGATTAGCGACGTGCTGTGGACGCGGCCTGCGCTCGGCCAGCCGAATCCCAACGGGCACAAAACCCACCGCGCGATCGTGACGGAACCCCTGCCCTCGTCCCCTGGGCGTATCTCGCGCGGACTCGACGACGCGATCATCTACGAGCTGCATGTCGGCGGCTTTACACGTGATCCGTCGAGCGGCGTGCAGCATCCCGGTACCTTCGCCGGCCTGATCGAAAAGATTCCGTACCTGACGCAGCTCGGCGTGACCCACGTCGAGCTGCTGCCGGTGATGGCCTTCGACGAACAGGACGTTCCGCCCGCCACGGCGGCCCTCGGCCTGAGCAACTACTGGGGTTACAGCACGCATAGCTATTACAGCCCGCATCCTCGCTACTGCCGCGATCCCGCGCGCGCGCCCCAGGAGTTTCGCGCGCTGACCGACGCCATGCACGCCGCGGGCCTCGCCGTGCTGCTCGACGTCGTGTTCAACCATACGGCCGAAGCGGGCGAGACGGGCCCCGTCATCAACTTCAAGGGCCTCGTCAACGATATCTTCTACCACCTCGACGCGGCCGACCGGCGCCGCTACCGGGACTACACCGGCTGCGGCAACACGATCAATTGCAACCATCCACTGGTGACGACGTTCATCGTGCGCTGCCTCGAATACTGGGTGGAAGAACTCGGCGTCGATGGCTTCCGGTTCGATCTGGCGAGTGTCTTCGTGCGCGACCAGCGCGGCGAGCTGATGGTCGATCCACCGCTGCCCTGGGCGATCGAGTCTTCGCATGTGCTGTCGCGCGTGCCATTGATCGCGGAGGCGTGGGACGCCGCCGGGATGTACCAGGTCGGCGCCTTTCCCGGCATGGCATGGGCCGAGTGGAACGGCCGCTATCGGGACGTGATTCGCCGTTTCGTGCGCGGCGACCCGGGGCTCATCGGGGCGGTCGCGACCTGCATCGCGGGCAGCTCGGACCTCTATGCGGACGACGGCAGGCTGCCCAACAACAGCGTCAACTTCGTGACGTGCCACGACGGCTTCACGCTGATCGATCTCGTCAGCTACGAATCGAAGCACAACGAAGCCAACGGCGACGCGAATCGCGACGGCAGCTTCGACAACCTGTCGTGGAACTGTGGCGCCGAGGGCGAGACCGGCGACGCCGGGATTCTCGGTCTGCGACATCGCCAGGCGCGTAACGTGATGGCCATCCTGTTCCTGAGTCTGGGTGTGCCGATGATGCTCGCCGGCGACGAGGTGCTGCGCAGCCAGCGCGGCAACAACAACGCCTATTGTCAGGACAACTCGCTCAGCTGGTTCGACTGGACACCCACTGAAGCCGGCTCGGCCATGTCGCGCTTCGTGCGCGAGCTGATCGCGCTGCGCAAGCGCCACGCAAGTTTGCGGCGGCGGCATTTCCTGACCGGCCGGCCCTCGCCGGGGCAGACTCGGCCGGATGCGGCGTGGCACGGCGAGCGCCTGAACGAGCCGGGCTGGCACGATCCAGGCGCGCGGCTTCTCGCCGTCACGCTGGGCGGAGAAGAGCCGGGCGAGCCGGCACTGCACGCGGTGTTCAACATGGACGATTGCGCCCGCGCGGTCCAGTTGCCCGCGTCCGACGGGCGGCACTGGCGGCGTATCGTCGATACCGCGCGCGACAGTCCGCAAGACATCGTGCAAGCGGCGCAACAGGCCGCTGTCGAAAGCGATCAATTTCGCGTCGAGGCACGCAGCGTCGTGGTTCTGGAAGAAGCGAGCTGAACCGACGCAAATAACCCGGGTTCTTGTCCTCTAATGTCGATGCTGTGGCGGATATGCCGTGCGCAATTTCGATTTACTGGCGGAAGAATCCACCGGCAACAATCGCGGAGGGCATCATGAGAATTAGCGTAGACGGGCCGTCCGTCGTCTTTGCGATGGTTGCGGTCGTGGCCCATGGCAACGCATTCGCGAAGTCCGAAGCCTGCCATCCCACCTCGGAAAAGCAGATTTCCGCACTGTTCGATCGCTGGAACGACTCGCTGAAAACCGGCGACCCGCAGAAGGTCGTGGCGAACTACGCGCCGAACTCGATCCTGCTGCCGACCGTCTCGAACAAGCCGCGTTTGACCGCCGACGAAAAGCTCGACTATTTCAAACGCTTCCTCGAAAACAAACCGGTCGGCACGATCGACTTCCGCGACATCATGATCGAATGCAACACGGCGATCGACTCGGGGCTCTACACCTTCAAGTTCGCGGACGGCTCGGTCGTCAAGGCGCGCTATACGTTCACCTACGCGTGGAATGGACACAAGTGGCTGATTACCAGCCATCACTCGTCCAAAATGCCGGAAGGCAATTAGCCGATGTGGTTTAGAAAAAGTCAGGCTGGGACTTGAACCTCATTCACGAATGACCTGAATACGTCCAGCCTTGACTGCCGCTTTCAATACCGTCCAGTCCGCCTCATTCTGTTCCGCGTAAGCGAGCGCGAATTGCACGACGGCTTCGTCGAATACCTCCGACTTGCCGACATATCCGCTGAGCAACGCAGGGTCGCCAGCTTTCGCCATCGAATGGGCCAGCGCGTGAGCGCAGGACACCGCGTATTCGCCGAGATCTTCGACGTCGAACGTGGTGAAGTCGAACGCACCCTTCATGTCGCGCAATTGCCGCACATAGAAGTCGTTGCCGGTGTGATGCATCTTCGACCAGCCGAGAAAAATGTCGCTGGCCGACTGCAGCAGACGCTGCCCGTTCACCACACGCTGGCCGTGATTGGCATAGCGGCTCGGCGCCAGATACCCCTCCAGCGCGGAAGCCCGTGCCTCCTTGAGTTGCAGGAACAGCGGGCACTCTCCGTCGGCCATGAAGAGCGCCTCGTAGCAACGCGTTCCCACCGACCCGATGCCCACGACGCGAATGGCGACATCCACCAGTTCATAGCGATCGAACAGTGCGCGCCTGTCATCGGGAAGCGTTAACCGGTAGTCGGCGAAGAAGCGCCGTACCAACGCCTGGTACTGTTTCTGGTCGTGCGGGTTCTCGAGCGGGACGTGGTACACGAGCGGCGGTGCGTCCTTGATGCGCAGCTCGCCGTTAACAAGCTCGGTTGCGCGAGTCATCACGGAACGTGACGACTGCTGCCTCGCCTTTTCGATAACCGCCAGTTCTTTCCTTCTCTCCTCCACTGAATCGGCAATCGCCAGCATGCTCGCCGCCTTGAACTGGCAATACCAGACGTCGAGCGTGTCCATGCCGCTCAATCCGGCGAGCCGTTGCCGAAAGGTCTCGCAGAGCCGGCGCACCACGGCGCGCTGGTCGCGAATCGCAAAGCCGCGTTCGCGCGCGGCTATCATGAACGAGGCAGCGAGCCTGCGCACGTCCCAGTCAAACGGGCCCGGCAGGGTTTCGTCGAAGTCGTTGGGTCCGAAAAGAATGCGCCGTTCCGGACTCGCGAACAGCCCAAAATTGGCCAGATGCGCGTCGCCGCCCAGCTGCACGGTCACGTTGGAATGCGGCAGCTTCGACAGGTCGTGTGCCATCAGCGGCGCGGCACCCCGATAGAACGCGAACGGACTCGCGACCATCCGCCCGTAGCGGATCGGTATCAGCTCCGGCACCCGGCCCACGTTGGACGCATCGAGCAGAGCAACAGGATCGCGATCGTCGATCTTGCAGGTCCCCAGCTCCGCGCGCGGCGCCTTTTTGCGCGCCGCCTTGCCCTGCTCGACGCGCGCGGCCAGCGAGCCACGCCCCGCGAACAGCGTGGACGGATCTTCCTGGGCCGCCAGCGTCCTCGGATCAGCCTGATCCGTGGCGGGTTCCATGGACTTTGCAGCAGCGGAATCGGACACGCGTCACTCCTTTTTCGAATCGGGATCAAGGGGCCTCGTCATCTCACTTCACTTCACTTTGCTTCATCTCGGTTTGTCGGCGTCCGGTGCAGCCGCGGATGCGGGTGGCGACAGATCGCGTAGTGCGTCGATCGCCGCATCGACCGTCGCGAAGATCTCGCGATGCGCGCCACTCACCCGCAGGGCCTTATACCGCTCGAGTTCGTGCCGCACGCCAGACGGAACCGCGACCACGGCGATACCCAAGCCGCGCTGGTCGAGTTCCGCACCCAGCTGGAGCAACGTCTTGCCTGCCGTGTAGTCGATATTGTTGATCTCGGTTGCGTCGATCACGACCCAGCGCAACGGAACGCTCGCCTCGTTGACGAGTTTCAGCACTTCTTCCGTGAAGCGCCCCGTGTTCGCATAGAACAGATCCGCCTCGAACCGGTAGATGACGATGCCGGGTGCCGCGAGCAGATTCGGCTCGACGTGATGGGGGATCCAGTGGCCGGTGGGGCCACGCGTCAACACGCGCGTGCGCAGGCGATAGCTATGCCGCGCATGCGCGATCAGTGACAGCACGACGGCGGCGAGAATACCGTGCATCACATCGACGAACACGACCACACCCGCCGCGAGCAACGCAACGACGAATTCGTCCTTCTGCATGCGAAACAGTTCGACCATCCCCTTCACGTCGATCAGCTTCACACCGATCATGAAGACGATAGCCGACAGCACGGCGGCCGGCATCAGGCTGAGCGGCCTGGTGAGGAACAGCAGCACCAGCAGCACGATCACGGCCGTGGTGAGGTGGGCGACCTGGGTGCGCCCTCCCGCGTCGTCGATGATCTCGGTCTTGGTCGGACTGCCGTTCACGACGAAGGTGCCGGTAAACGCTGCGGCTGCGTTCGCCGCCGCGAGTCCGATGATATCGGCATTGTCGTCGCCCTTCTCGTTGTTGCGGGTGGCGTAGGCACGCGCCGTCGCCGCGCTCTGCGCGATGATGACGATGAAGCACGAGGCCGCCGTCGCCAGCACCTGGTTGACCCCGCTCATGTGCAACGGCGGCATGAACAGCGACGGCAGTCCGCCGGGCACTTCGCCCGTCACCGCGATGCCATGTCCGGCGAAATTGAACGCCCCGCTCGCCACGATGGAGCCGATCACGGCGATCAGCGCACCCGGCGCGCGCGGCGCGAGACGCTTGCACCCGATGATCACCGCGAGTACGGCAAGTGAAAGGAGCGTGGTCGGATAGTTCGCCTCGGCGACACGTTGAACCACGCTCACCAATTGCATGACGGGGCCGTGCCCCTGCTTCGCGAGCCCGATCAGCCCGGCGAGTTCCCCCGCCGCGACCTGCACGCCTACCCCCGTCAGGAAGCCGATCAGTGCGCTACGGGAAAGAAAGTCGGCCAGAAAACCGAGCCGAAAGATACGCGCGATCACCAGCATCACAGCGACCGTCAGGGCCACCGTGCTCGTAAGGCCGATGTATTCCTTGCTGCCCAACGCAGCCACGGTCGTCAGCGTACCGGCAAGAATGGCGGCCGTCGCGGAGTCCGCCGCGACTACCAGTTGACGCGAAGCACCCAGAAGCGCAAACGCCACCAGCGGCAACAGGATCGTATAAAGACCCGTGACGGTGGGCGTGCCGGATATCTTCGTGTATCCCATCACTTCGGGAATGCCGAGTGCCGCCAGCGTGAGCCCGGCGATGATGTCGTGCGGCAGTTGAGCGGAATTGAAGGGCAAAAGCCCCTGCAGAAAGGGCGAATGTTGCAGACGGGAGCGCGTGGAAGCCGCTGGTTTCATCTGTCCACCTCCGCTCGGGTCGTGAGCTTGCCAATGGAGGTATTGGACCGGCCAAGGATGACCAGCCCAGTGGCGGCGCTGCCCGGCAGCAGGACGAGAAGCCTGATCGTATGGCGCACGCGGCGGCGCCATTCCCGAATACGGACGCCCCCACGGCGAGGCGCCTCCAAACGGAAGATCCACATGGTTACCTCGGATAGTCGAACTGATCGAGACAACAGCGAATCCAAACCCAGACAGACACGCTCCCCCTTTTCGCGCCGGTAGTCAATAGTCGGGAGCCCCATCGAAAAGGCCGTTGAAGCCGGCACGCGCGCGCCGCACGGCATCGCTGACGGCCACGACGGCTTCATCCTGCTATCCCGTCCTTTCCGCCCGATGCGCGGCCTCCTGCACACCTCGTACAGCCGCGGCCACGATCAAGCCGGTGAATACCACGCCGATCAGCCCGAGGCATGCGGCGTCGATCCGGCCGAACGCCGAAGTGGGCACGACATCGCCGTACCCGATGGTGAGCGCCGTGATCGCGCAGAAGTACACGGTTTCACCCAGCGGCGACGGTGTCCGGTTCGCTGTCTCGACGGGCGCGCCCCAGTAGTACATGCCAAACGTCAGCAAGACGAACAGTAGAAGCAGGCCGATCAGAATCGCTCTCAGAAACCACAGGGTTATCGCCATTTCCTTCAGGATCTCGCCGGCCCGAGGACGGACCGCGCCATCGCCTGTCGCATTTCCCATTGCACGCTCCTGTTGCGATCATCGGGTCGGCTTTGCAGCATGCCGCCCCGCCTCACTCCGCACGGCGGTGCTGCTCGAAAAGCAGAAGCATCAAATACGCATAGGCCGTTACGGCCAGAAAGAGCCCCATTCGCACGGCAAACGCGGTGTAGACATCCTTGCCCGCCACGCTGTCCTGCACCGATTGCCCGAGCAGAATGATCATCGTCACGAGACTGTTCAGCCAGAAGCCCGGCGAACAACGCGTGGGTTGCAGGCCGTACAGCTTGCGTCCCACCAGCAGGCCGAACAACAGCATCCACAGAAAGAACATCCACAAATGCACGAACAGCCTCAGCGCAAACCAGAACGCGATGGCGAGCAGACCGCCGAGCAGCGTCGAGCCGATCAGATCGCGTGCGGCGCCGCGGGCCGAGGTCGTGCAGGTTTGTCTGCCGAGGCTGACGGACTTCATGATGATCGGCATGTAGTTCGCCGGGTCGGTCATCGCGAGCAGATAGGCCGGCATGACGACGAGCGCGGCACGCAGCGCGATATAGGCCGCCTCGTCTTCCGCCATCGCTGCCGCGGCGGACTGTTCTCGCGCGCCCATGCTTTCAGGAAACAATCTGTGCGCCAGCGTCGACGCCAGCACGGCAAGCAGAAGTCCCTTCGCCAGCGCGCCGACGACCGTCAGGGCCAGTTCGAAGTCGGCCGTGCCCGCGGCGGAAATCATCGTCAGTCCCGCGACCAGAAAAGTCGCGACGAGATTGTTGCCGCCACGCAGCCCGTAACGAAACGCGAAGAACAGCATGAGGCCGACGATCATGATGCCGGCCAACGCATAGTGACGAAGCAACGGAACGAGGAGCAGGCCGCTGCCGGTGGTCGACGCCACGACCAGCGAAAGAATCACGCCGGCCTTCAACGATAGCGGGCGATTCTGCGTGGCCAGCAGAAAAACCGTGAATACCGGCGCGACGACGGGTATCGGGAAATCGAGTCCAAAGCTGACGGCAAGCGCGATCGCCGTTCCGATGGCCACACGTATCGCGCGATAACCGAGGCGCTGGGTCGCGGGCTGCATGGGCTTCTCAATAGACGTAGGAGAGCCAGCTCATCAGCCGGATGAACGCGTGTCCCAGCGGATTGAGCGGATTGCCCTGAGTCGGAAACGCCATCACTTCGGCCTGCCCGCCCACCCGCAGATCGCGCAGACGCGCGCGCTCGCTGTCGTCGAATTCGACGATTACCGGGAAACGCTGCGCGGGACGCAGCCAGTCGCGGCTATTCTGCACGGTGGGCAGGCTGCCCGCCGGCGTGCTCTGCCCCACGCTCACGCCATAGCCGACGCTGCGAACCCGCCCGCCGAACACTTCGCCGGGCAGCACGTCCAATGCGATCTCGACGCGCGTGCCGGGTTTGAGATGGCCCAGATTGTTCTCCGTCATGTCGGCGCTGACCCACACGTCGCGGATCGCGATCAGCGTCATGACCGGATTGCCCGCCGCGGCGAACTGACCGACTTCCGTGCGCAGATCCGTCACGACGCCGCTCGAGCGGGCTCTGATCCGCGTGTTGGCGAGATCGAGTTCGGCCTTCTCCAGCGCGCCAGCGGCGCTGCGCAACTGCGCATTCTCCGCCTCGCTTCCGCCCTGCTGCTCCCGCGCCCGCTCGACTTCGGCACGGGCCCCGTCGACCTGGCTCAGCGCCTGTTGATGCGTGGCCCGCGCGACCTCGAGGCGTCGCAGGGAGACGGTGCCCTCGTCTTCACGATAGAGCCGCTCGAGACGGTCGCTGTCCTGGCGCGCCTTGACCTCGTTCGCGATGGCGGCCCGCAACGCCGCGAGTGCCGACTCGATACCGGCCGTGCTGGCACCGACCTGCCGGCGCGTGGACTCCAGATCGGCGCGCGCGCGGTCAGCGGCAATGCGGTAGGGCTCGCTATCGACTTCGAACAGCACGTCCCCCGCGTTGACATCCTGGTTGTTGTGGACGAACACCCGCGTCACGCGTCCCGACACCTCGGCGGCGACGGGCACGACATAGGCCTGAATCCGCGCCTGCTGCGTATACGGCGTGAAACGGTCGGCGAGCAGATACCAGATCAGGCTCAGCACGATCAGACAGACGACCCATTTGACCGCCCTGCCCGAAGGGTCGGCGGCAGGCGTCGACGACTTCGGCGGGGCGGCGGTTCGAGGCTCGCGGGTATCCTGGGTATCGCTCATCGTGACGCCCCTTCGGCTTGCCCCGGCGTACAGGAAGACGGCGCCGTTTGGTCGAGCAGGTCGCCCCAATCGGTGCGTTGCCGCATCTGCGCGCGCGTCGCCGCGTCGACGAGCGGCTGTTCGGTTTCCCAGCCGCCTCCGAGCGCCTTGTAAAGCGCGATCACACTGCCGAGCGCATTGCTGCGATTGACCACGTACGCGTCCTGCTGCGCGAACAGCGCGCGCTGCGCATCGAGGACCCGCTGGAAGTCCGAATACCCTTCCCGATAGATCGTATTGGCGAGCGTCAGCGAGCGCCGCGCCGCGCCCTGCGCGTCGTTCAGAATGGTGTCGCGCTGCAAGGCGGCGAGCAGCGCCGTCGCGGCGTCGTCGGCCTCGCGCGCCGCCTCGCGCACCGTGTTCTGATAAGCGACCGTCAACTCTTGCAGCCGTGCGTCCTGGACGCGCACGTTGTTCGTGATCCTGCCGTAATCGAACACGTTCCACGTCACGCTCGGGCCCGCGGCAAAGAGCAGTGTGCTCGGTGCGCCCGCGAGCGAACTGGCGGTCCACGTCAGCGTGCCGAGCAACGATACCGACGGGTACAGATCCGCTTGTGCCACGCCGATGAGCGCCGACTGCGAAGCCATCTGATACTCGGCCGCGCGAACGTCAGGGCGGCGCAACAGCAGATCGGCCGGCACGTCCTGCAGCACCGCATGATCCACCAGCGGCACCACGCCATCCTTGCCCGACTGCACGTCGAGTTCCGGCAGCGGACCCGGCGCTCGCCCGATCAGCACCGACAGCGCATGACGCGCAAGCACGATCTGGCTTTCGAGATCGGGGATGCTGCTCAGCGTCCCGAGGTACTGCGTCTTCGCCTGCTGGAAGTCGAGTTCGTCGGATTCGCCAGCCTTGAAGAGCTTTTGAGCGATGTCGTAGCTGCGTTTTTGCAACTGGGCGTTCTCGCGAGCGATGCGTAGCCGCGCCTGCGCGACCCGCAGTGTGAAATACGTATCCGCGACCTGCGCGTGCAACAGAACCAGCGCATCGTCGCGGTTGGCTTGCGCGGCGAAGAACCCGGCGTCGGCCGATTCGATCGCGCGGCTGAAACGCCCCCAGAAATCGAGTTCCCAGCCGATGCTGAAGCCCGCGCCGTACTGCACGAAGGCGCCCGAGCGCGGATTGGAACCATCCGAGCGCTTGCGCGCCGAAGCCAGTACATCGGCGCTCGCCTGCTGCACCTGCGGATAGCGTCCCGCGAGCGCGATGCCGAGCTGTGCGCGCGCCTCGAGCACGCGCAGTCCGGCGATCTTCAGGTCGCCGTTGTGCGCGTCGGCTTCGGCGATCAGACGTTCGAGATTCCTATCGTCGAAGATCAGCCACCACTGGCGCACATCGGGCTGTACACCCTGTTGCGTGACCCGCGTGATCGATTCGCTACTCCAGTGCTCGCTCCACGCTTCATGCTGCGGCTTGAAGTCCGGGCCCACCCGCATGCATCCGCTCAGGCCAACCGCCGCCCCGAAAAGCACTGCGATCCCGTACGGACGCATCAACGGTGACACGGAGCCATCCTCGAGCTTCAGGTCTGCTTCTGTTCGTGGGTCTGCGTGGGTTGCGTGGGTTGCCTGGGTTGAGGCTGGTCTCGGACCCAGCGCCAGAACAGCTGATAACCGACGGCCAGCATCACGGGCCCAACGAATAGCCCGATGACGCCTCCCGTCACCATGCCGCCGAGCGCTCCGATCAGCACGACGGGCATCGGCACCGCGACGCCACGACCCAGCATCAGTGGCTTGAGCACGTTGTCGGCGAGGCCCGCGACGAACACGTAAACCGAGAAGATGATGTTTGCGGTGTTCACGCCGTCCGTGACGATCACGAAGGCGATCACCGGAATGGTGATCAGCGTGGCCGGCAATTGCATGATGCCGAGCAGCAGCACGGCCAGCGCGAGCAACCCCGCGCCGGGTATCCCCTTCACGACGAAGCCGATGCCGATCAGCAGCATCTGGATAAACGCGATGCCCACTACCCCCTGGGCCACCGCGCGAATCGTCGCCGTGCACAAGTCGGCGATCTGAGCGCCGTTCTCGGGGCCCGAGATGCGCGAGGCGATCTGCACCGTGCTGTGATAGCCCTTCTCACCGTGGGCCATCAGGATTCCTGCGACGATCAGCGCGACGAAAAATATCACCAGGCCGGCACCGAGACCCGTCACCGTTGCAAGCACAGCGAGCCCGGCCTCCTTCAGCTGCGGGGCGAATTTATGCGCAAGACCGGTCAGGTCCGTCGATGCCTGTTGCCAGAAGTCGTACACACGCTGGCCGACCAGCGGCCAACTCGCCACCGACTCCGCGGGAGGCGGTATCCGGAAGGTACCGCTCCTGGCAATGGCGATCGATTTCTCGACCGAATCGGCTACCGCGAGACCCAGCGCATACGTTGGCACCAGAATCACAATAAACGCGATAAGGACGATCAGCGTGGCGATCAGGCCATCCTTGCCGCCGAGCATGGAGCGAAGCAGGACCTGCAGCGGATAGAGCGTGATCGCAAGAATCACCGACCAGGCCATCAGGTTAAGAAACGGCGCGAAGATCCGAAAACAGAATACGGCCAGGACCGCGACGAGTCCGGCGCGGATCAGGACGTCGAGCATCTCTCGGGACGGAGTCCGTTGGGGAATCGGTGTGAGCAGCATAAGTTGTTCTCCCGCCAGGTCGCGTCGCGGTTCGGCGGCGACACCGTGATAGGCCTGCAATCGCGAAAACTCAAACCCACTGGAACGTTCTTGACGCCAATACCAAGGCCTGCCTGCAATTCCGGCATTTTAAGAAGAGAATCGCGCCGGCTTTGTCGTCGACAGAACGCGGCGTTTCACTACTATTGAACCCGCGCCTGATATATTCAATTGGACTTTGGTCTCATAGACCTCGAGCCGTCCGGAGCTCAGCCCGCCGCCGACGATCATGGAGAAAACCGTGAGATTGATGGCCATCGTCGCCCTTCTTCTGGCCATGACGCCTGGCGCGCCTGCCCTCGCCGCCGGGGTCGGCTTTCAGAAGGTCGACATACCGAATGGCGCCGAGCCGCCGCTCACTGCCGGAATCTGGTATCCCACCGATGCGCCGGCCACGCCGCACGCCCTGGGCGACGTCACCCAGACCGTCGCGGCCGACGCGCCGATCGCGGGCCATCACCTGCCGCTGATCGTGCTGTCGCACGGCGGCGGCGGATGGTACGGCGCCCATTACGACACGGCTCTCGCGCTGGCTCGCGCGGGCTTCGTCGCGGCGGCGGTCAGTCACGCCGGCGACACTTTCGATGACCAGAGCCGCGTGCTGCAACTCTGGCGCCGGCCCGCGCAGCTTCATCGGCTGGTGGACTACATGCTCGACGACTGGCGTGGGCGCGAGCGGCTCGACGCGAACCGCGTCGGCGCATTCGGCTTTTCCAACGGTGGCTTCACCGTGCTCGTGGCCGCGGGCGGCATCCCGGATCTTTCGAAAATCGCTCCGTTTTGCGAAGTTCACCCGGATCATGACCTCTGCGAAGCGTTGCGGCATGCGGGCGTCGACGTTCGTTTCGGCGCGAATGTTCCCACCGGCGTATGGGTCCACGATGCGCGCATCAAGGCCGTCGTCATCGCGGCGCCTTCGTTCGGCTTCGCGTTCGGCCGCGCGGGCTTGAGCGGCGTGCGCGTCCCGGTCCAGCTGTGGAGCGCCGCCGACGATCGTCATCAGCCGCATCCCTGGTACGACGAGCCGGTGCGGGACGACCTGCCCCGCGCTCCCGACTATCGCGTGGTGGCCAACGCCGGCCATTACGACTTTCTGCCACCTTGCGATGCGCGTCTTGCGCGGCTGCGCCCGGAGATCTGCGACAGCGGGCCGGGCTTCGATCGGACGGCGCTCCATCAGCGATTCAACGCCGCTGTGGTGCGATCTTTCGAGTCGATGTTGCGATAGGAAAGAGACTCACCCGAATTCGTCGTGTTGCGGCAATTGGTCAGTGATCGAATACCACGGTGCCTTTGAACCCACGAAAATGTGGGCAGTGGGAGACATGGCGGGCGAGTCCGTGAGTGTTCCCAGCGTGACGTGAACGTATTGCCCCTGACGAACCACCGAGAACATCAGGCTTCCGCATATTTTGCAGCGCACATCATGCGACGCTCGTTCATCGCCGAAAATCAACAGGCTGTCTTCGCCCCGAGTGATGCGCAGCTTGTCGCGCTCGATTCCCGCGAAGGGTTTGAACGCCGAGCCGGTCGCGCGCCGGCAGCTTGAACAGTGGCAGTTCAACGCATAGGCGAATTCGTCCTTCACCGAGTAATGGACGGCACCGCAAAGGCATCGGCCGGCAAGCAATGGTTTCATGGCTGCTTTTAAACAGAAGGTAGGTCGCAAATTGGAAAGTCACGCAGCCGTGATTATTCGCGAGCCGACGCGCGATGTCGAACCGCCAGACCGCTAGCGCCTGAAAATTACCTGCGCCGTGCCGACCTCGATCGGAGAGGAGGTGTGCTGGTGGACAATTTTCCATCCGTCGGCCTGCTGCCTCAGCGTCATGGTCAGGCGATTGTCCATGGAGCGCAGTTCCGATCCGTCGGCGTCGACGGCTTTATATGTCGCGAAGGCGTGAACGACGGCGAGGTCCGCGGCGACGATCGTTTGCGCCGCGCTGAAATCGACTATCACACGTTCCGTACCCAGCGAACCGAACCAGCCCTCCACCATGGCGCGCCACGCTGCGATGCCGTTGTACGACCATGTCCCCCACATGTCGAAGACCAGCGCATCGCGGTCGTATAGCGCAACGAACGCGTCCACGTCTTTTGCCAATACCGCGGCTTTGTAGCCCTCCAGGACTTGCAGGATCGGATTGTCGAGTCGGTTCACAGTGTGCTCCCAGGTCGGCTGACGATGGCGGCCAGACTTGGCGCAAAACGGCAGATCCAAGGTTTTTGGCCAATTGTCTTACCAGGTAACGACGATCGACGCACCATCGGATCGACATCCCCCCGAAAAAACCTTCAACACGATATTGCGTTGCATTGATCAGATCCCCGCCCGCTGCGCGGATCACTGGGCGATCTGCTGACGTTGATACTCGTCGTGCTTCATTTGCATATAGTCGGCGCGGCTGACCTCGTGCAATTGCCGCGGATACTGCTCGGTCGCATCGAACCAGTCAGCGAGGCGTTTGTCGAGGCGGGCGTTGGGCGGGCTGGAAAGCGCGCCAAGATAGGCATCGATGGCGAGGTAGTAGCGCATCGTATTGCGTTCGACCAGGCCGCGCACGCCGCCGATGTATTGCGGCTCGCTCGTCGACGAATCGGGCGTAGCGGAAAAGCCGACCTTGTCGCTGCCGATCGTCGCCAGGTAGGTTTTCATGGCAATCCGTCCCGCCGTGCCATATCCGTACGCGTAGGTCAGGTGAATAAAGGTGCGGTTATCGCCCACCGGTATCGCTTCCAGCACGATACGGTAATCTTTCGTGCTCAGCGGACCCCTGGCGGCAGTGAGCTCGACGCGAAAATAATCAGGGGTGCTCGCTGCCGCACGAAAGTTGAATTGCACGCGGTACGACGACGAAAGCGATTCCCTGGTTTTCTTGCCGATGTTCACGGTGAGGATCGTACCGCTGTCGCTGGTCGACGCGTGGCAGTATTTGGTGTTCAGATGCAGGATCAGCACGTCGCACCAGTTGGCCGGGCCCTGAGTCGGGTCGTTGAGCGCGCCGCTGACCACCGCGAAAGGATAGTTGAGCAGCCCGTAAATATCGCCCTTGAGCGCCGACGGCAACTCCTGCGATTCGAGGTACAGCGGTCGCTGAAACTGGTTGTGCGCGAGTTGCTGCGTCAGACTTTGATATTTCGCGTGCAGGCGAGCCGCGCCGTCGTCCGCTTGCGCGACGACGCTCTGGCATAAGAAACAGAACACCGTCGTGATCAGGACAATCCACCACGGTCGCGTCCGCCGATTACCCGCCAGGTATGTGGCAAGCCCGCTCATGGCCCTCCTCCTACTTTGGCTCAGGTCGTGGCGCAACGCAGGCGGATCCGATCCTGGCGCCCTCGTGGTTCCCGCATATCGGCGACGTCACACGGCCATGCGCAAATACAGGCCGCGGAAGCCGGACCCTCATCGCTCGCCCGGCTCCCATTCCGGGCTGTAACCTCCAAGCGCCGGGTGATACATCTCATCGCCGGAGTGCTGAGTGAACTCAACGTTGAGTCGGTCCTCGCGCAAGCCAAGAATTTCGATGCACAGCGCGCAAAGCGCTTTGGCCACCTCCATGCGCGACTCGGGCGGCCGCCCCCTTCTGATATCGAGCATCATCAACGCGACGGGCACCGGTTCTCCGCTCTCCTGCGCAATGCGCCAGACGCTACCGGGACCGAGTTCGCGTATGGCTACGCTGATTCGCCTGACGTCCACCGACATCATCCGAGCATAGGTCTCACTCATTTTCGCCGCGAGCAGTCTTTTACTCTCGACAGAGTAGTGATCGTTTACATCAAGCTGTAGATAAGGCATTGCGTCGATCTCCGGGGAAAGCGTTTCGCACGCGCCAACTATATGCCGAAAAGCAGTTGCGTACGGTCGTGAACCCGCCCAATGCCAACGGCGGGATCTTCAAGCCGAACCGGATGTGGGCGATTGCTTCCCGAGCGACCTGAGCGCCGAAAAGATCGAGCAGATACCTTCGCACCGACCGGCTTCGAACGCCTGGCCGGGCGACAGCCACTGACGACGGCAATCATCGACCCGTGGCATCGGGCTTCCGGACAATGCATCGGAAGCCCGCGTCAAGTCTCAGACAGTCGGAGTGGGATGGCCTGCGCATACCCGCAGACCGATGCGGTGAAAATCGTCAACGCATCTGCCCGTCAATTTGCTTGCGCAGACGATTTTCCTCGTCTTGAAGCTCGGGCGTAAAAGCTTCGCCAAAGTCCGCAGGCTCAAAGAACGGGCGAATCTCGATTTCTGAATCACTGATCATCGGATTCGGGCAGCGCTTTACCCATTCGATCGCTTCGTCCATCGATTGAACCTGCCAGAGCCAGTACCCGGCGATCAATTCCTTGGTTTCCGCAAACGGGCCGTCAATGACGGTGCGGTCCTTCCCTGAGAACCTCACGCGAGCGCCGGCCGAACTCGGCTTCAACCCGTCTCCGCCCTGCATGATGCCGGCCTTGACCAATTGCTCGTTGTACTGCCCCATCGCCGTGAGGAGTTCCGTACCCGGCATTTGCCCGGCTTCCGATTCGGGGGTTGCCTTGATCATGACCATAACGCGCATTTGGGTTTTCCCTTTGAAGACGAAAGTGTCTGGAGGCAACGGCGCCTCCAGTGACTACGACGAATGATCATAGGAGAAATCGACACGCGCCAGACACGATTGCGCGATTTTTCAGAACGTTTCTCGATGAGCGTAACGGCGTCTGGCTGCCGTGAGCATTGACAGAACTCACCGATCCGCCACGAGGTGGTCACGGCACTGCGAATGCGTTGTGCACCGACTTTTCGCCTGTATCGGCGGGCCATTGTGCGCGGATCTTCGTCACGACCAGGTCCGGAAGCGGTATGTAATCCAGCGCGTTGACCGTCGGCCCGCCATGACTCAACGCCCATTCGAAAAACTTCAAGGTGGCTTCGTCGTGGCCCGGCTTGATCGGCGCCGCGGGGAGCAACACATAAGTCGCGCCCATGATCGGCCAGGCATCCTTGCCCGGCTGGTTGGTCAGCGCTTGCGAGAGAGAACCCGACCAGTCGGCGCTCGCCGCGGCTGCCCTGAAGGTCGCGGCGCTGGGCTGAACGACATTACCCGCCGCATTGGTCATGGCAACGTACTTCAAGCGGTTCTGTTTCGTGAAATCCCATGCGACATAGCCGATTGCGCCGGGCAGATAGCCGACGTACGTGGCAATGCCCTCGTTGCCTTTGCCGCCGATGCCGAGCGGCCATCGCACGCTAGTGCCTTCGCCTACCCTGCGCTTCCATTCCGGACTGACCTGCGCGAGGTAGTGAGTCCAGATCAGCGTCGTGCCCGAGCCATCCTGGCGACGCACCACGGCAATCGGGTAGTTAGGCATCTTGATCTTTGGGTTCAACCGCACGATTGCCGGGTCGTCCCAGAACTGAATCTTGCCGAGAAAGATGTCGGCGACGACCGGCCCCGTCAACATCACCTCGCCGGCTTTGAGCCCCGGAAGGTTCACGACGGGTACCACGCCGCCGATTACGATTGGAAATTGCCGCAAGCCGTTGCGGGTCAGTTGATCGTCGGTCAGTGGCGCGTCCGAGCCCGCAAAGTCGACTTCCCGGGCGATGACCTGCTTGAGCCCATCGGACGAACCCGTGCCCTGATAGATCACCCTGCTGCCACCCGACTTCTGGTAGTCGGCGGCCCATCGGGTGTAGAGGGGAGCGGCGAACGTGCTGCCGGCTCCCTTGATGTCGGCGGCGTAGGCCGCGGCTGCGCATGAACAGCAGATCAGACCAGCCATGATGGCGTCGAATGTTCTCACGAATGTCTCCCGTCGGTTCTTGTTCCGGGACATCGCTGATCCAGACCTGCCACTGCGTGAACTCGTTGGAGGGCGACCGTGCCGGTGATTCAATGTGCAGTTTTCATCGGGTGTGTCAGGTCTCCTGCATGACGCACCATACGACACATTAAAGAACGGTGACAGACCGAATTCCAGTTGAATCGTGCTATCGAGCGCGCCGTGCCCGGCGGCCTCTTCCCTAATTGCAGGCATCCGGTTTCCGGATAGCCGACGCACATCAGACATCCCCTTCACGTCTCGTCCCACGGTGGCACGCCCGAGAACGCGTTGACCAGGAAATCGATTGCCGCACGAACTTTTGCGCTCACGTGGCGACGGCTCGGATACAGCGCGAGCACATCGATATCCGGCAAACGGTATTCAGGCAATACCTGGACGAGCCGGCCTACGCGCAGGTCCTCGCCGATCAGAAACGTCGGCTGCCAGATCACGCCATGCCCCGCGAGCGCCGCCGCGCGCGCGGTGTCGCCGTTATTGGTGTGCATGTGGCAGTCGACCTCGACAGCATGCGTTTTGCCGTCTTTGTCCATCAGTTGCCACTCGTCCGCCGTGGCGGCATACGTGTAGCCGATACATCGATGTCCGAGCAGGTCCGTCGGCGTTTCAGGATGTCCCCAACGCTTCAGATAGTCGGGAGATGCACACAGGATGTTTGTCGACGTCGCCAGTTTGCGCGCCGCGTGATCGACCGTGCCGGCGCGCGAGATGCGGATGGCGAGATCGAAGCCCTCCTCGACGATATCGACGACGCGATCTATCAGCGTGATGTCGAGTTCGACGTCGGGATATTGCTGCATGAACCGTGGCCACAGCGGTGCGAGATGCAGGATGCCGAAGCTGACCGGTGCATTGATACGCAGCCGTCCACGCGGTTCGATCGACGTTGTCGACACGAGCCCTTCCGTTTCCGCAACGTCTTCGAGGATTGCCTTGCATCGCGAATGAAGCGTTTCACCGGCCTCGGTAACAGACAATCTGCGTGAGGTGCGATTCAGAAGCCGCGCACCGAGATGCGCCTCCAGTTCATTCACGTAGCGGGTCACGTTCGCGGGCGAGGTTTCGAGCGCGTCGGCCGCGCGCGCAAAGCTGCCCCGGTCGACTACGGTGACGAAGATCTCAAACGCGCGCAGCCGGTCCATATGGCACTCCTGTCATTCATAAAAGCTGAATGATATCGCCATATTTTTGGTCTTTTTGTCTCAAGAACGGAATCTTATAGTACGTCTCAACGAGCCGACGCATTGGGCATCGGCCGATGATCAAACCGGAGATTCAACATGCAACGCTTGACAGGAAAAGTCGCTATCGTCACTGGCGCCAGCGCGGGCATTGGTCGCGCCGCCGCCAGGCTGTTCGCCGCGGAAGGCGCGAAAGTTGTCGTGGCCGCACGCCGCGAAGCTGAACTCGACGCGCTGGTGAGCGAGATCGCTCGCGACGGCGGCACGGCTGTCTCGCTGGCAGGGGACGTGCAATCCGAAGAATTCGCGAAAGCGCTGGTCGAACTCGCCGTCAGCCGCTTCGGCCGCCTCGACATCGCCTACAACAACGCGGGGACGCTCGGTGAAATGGGACCGTCCACAGGCGTATCGGAAGCGGGCTGGTCAGCGACGTTGGCCACCAACCTGACGAGCGCGTTTGTCGGCGCCAAGCATCAGATTCCTGAAATGATCAAGCAAGGCGGTGGGTCGATCATCTTCACGTCGACGTTCGTCGGCTACTCGTTCGCCTTCCCGGGGACCGCCGCCTATGCCGCGAGCAAAGCCGGGCTGATCGGACTGACGCAAGCGCTCGCGGCTGAATACGGCCCGCAAGGCGTGCGCGTCAACGCGATCCTCCCGGGCGCGGTGGACACGCAGATGTATCGCGGTATGAACGATACGGCCGAATCGCAGACGTTCGTGACCGGGCTGCACGCGCTCAAGCGGGTCGCAAAGCCGGAAGAGATTGCCCGCTCGGCGCTCTACCTTGCTTCCGACGATTCGTCCTTCGTGACGGGTACCGCTTCGTTGGTGGACGGTGGGGCTTCGATTACGCGCACCTGAGCTTTCTTGACGACGGCGCCCGCGGGAATGCGGATGTTCGACGACGACCCGCGAACGGCTGCTTGACCCACGCTTCGATGATGTCGGCTCGTGTCCGGAGGTACGCATCTCGGATGCGCGGCCGACATCGGAGCGTTCGGGCGCGAGCGTCGACCGGCGTCGGCTGATGGACGAACCCCCTACCATGAAAAATAAACGACCACTGTACGGTTCCTCACCTAATCTTTGATCAGCTGAACCGCGAAAAGCGAAACGCGAGTCAGTTGGAGTAACCAACAAGGAGGTGGGCCATCATGAAGACGTTAGTCCACACAGCTTGCGCGGTCGCGGTCATGGCTGTGTCAGTTGCATCGCTGGCGCAGTCGGACGGGGCGCTGACGCACGCGCAAGTGCAGGCAGAAATCGCTCAGCTCGAGCAAGCCGGCTTCAATCCGGCCAATGCGAATACCGTCGACTTTCCTACCAACATGCCGACGACCAACGCCACTGCCGCAGGCCAGAGCAGCGGCTACGGCCCCGCGACCAGCGGTACGCAGCAGATGGGTCATCCGGCCAGCACGAGTGGGATGAAGCCGGTGTTCTTTGGCGGATCGTAAGCCTGCCCGTCTGACCAGTTCGCCGCTGCAGAGCATGCCCTCCCCGCCGGGGACGGCGTGGAGTGTCGTGCTATGCGCGCTTGCAGAGTGATTTCGGCCGCCGCCTGAATGCCCGAAGCCGTCATGACGACGATTTCGGACGCACCCGATCGAGCGCCATATTGCATGGCGCCTGTTGAATTGCCAGCGTTCATTCGCTGAGCGTCTGGCGCGAACAGCTAACACCTCGTCAGCGTTTCTTAACGTCGATGGTCAGGATTTCGTATCCGGGGTCGGCGTGCTCGTTCGCGACTTTATTCGCTTCCTCATACGAGCGAAAGGACGTGGCTTCCTTGATCTCCGGCGCCATGCCGATATCGCCGTCCTCTGCGGTGCAGAGGAACTTTTCGCCGGTCTTTACGACGTAGACGGTCGTCATTTCTCCCTCCATGGCTTGCAGGGGAACTTCCAGTCTAGCAGGCTGGTAGGGTTGCACACGGTTCGCTGAGACGATGGGCTGGAAAAGGAAGCGAGGAAAAGTCCCGTTGCCGCGCACCGCGGCAACACGTGACGATAGCGACCGTCGTGCGTTCAAGAACCAGGCGATTCTGCTTTGCCTGGTCCGATCGCTGCTTTCGCTCAGGGCGTCACTTCGCGATCGACCGCCGCACATTGCGGGCGATCCACGCCGCAAGACCGGAACGGCCCGCGATCGACAGCGTGCGGCGCGGCCCCAGCACGATGCCGCCGATCACCAGCGCGAGAAGCAGCGCAACATGCGGCGCCTCGGCGAGCGACGCGAGCACATTGCCGGCGGAGGAGCGCGAGGCTGCCCGCCCCGCCGGCAACGCGGCAGTCTGGTTCGCCGCGACCAATGCGGCTCGCGATGCCTCCATGCGTTCCAGAATGGTGACCCGGGCAAGCTCATTTGTGTGATGTGGCTGACTCATTTGAGCGACTCCCTGAGAGCGTCGAGATCGGAATGAATCTCGGCCTTGAGCACGTGAAGCGATTGCGCCGGTTTCTGCGCCCGCAGGAAGAGCAAGGACACGATGCACACGAGCAGCCACGCGCCGGCCACGCCCCAGACCACCGCAAGGAAGTAAGGCGTCTGCCACGCGGTGGCGATGATCGCGATGCAAATGAAGGACAGCGTGAACAGGCCCGCGACTGCCAACGCCATGAGTGCGCTCAACTCGCGCACCAGACGCTTTCGCGTCTCCTCGACTTCAAGCGCGAACAGTTCGCTATAGTCGGTTACACGTTCGACGCAGAATCGCCCGACGTTGCGCCACCTCGTGACCTTCGCATGGATCGACATTCCGTCCTCCTTACGATTCATTTGCGGCGGCCGCCATCAGCAAAGACTTCGCCTCTCGGCCGACAGAGCGAAGCGACGCCAGCGCTGAACGCAGCGCGAGAGCCGGGCCCGCGCTGAGCGATCGCACGCCGCGTGCCCGGTCCTGGACGGATGCCTGCACGCGTTCGCCGTGTCGGCACAGCGCTTGCTCGAATCAGGCAGATCATTCGCTCGCCGAGGACAGCATGACCCCGCTCCCCCCAACCGATCACACTGACCGCAGCGCCGGCGCAAGCATCGGCGAGACCGGCTCCGATATGGCTAGCGCGGACGGACGCGCGATGCCGGCCGCGCGCGCCGAGCCCGGCTCCCACCACGCGATGTATGACGCGCACCGCGGCGCGCTGATCACGGTGACCGCGCATCGGAACTCGCGAGGCGCCTGGATCGCCGACGTGTCGATTTCCCGCGAGGGCCGGCCGCTGGAGATACCCGCCAATCTGGCCAACGTGGAGCCCGTGACGCCGGAATGGCTCACCGAGGCGGAAGCGTTGCGCGCCGGCGTCGAACAGGGCCGCTATCTGATCGACCGGACGCTGGGCGGCGGCTCCGCACCTCTGTCGGCGTCGCTGGGGCCGGTGCGCTGACGCGGGCGTCGCAATACGCGCATGTCGCAATACGCGCATGTCGCAATACGCGCATGTCGCAAATGTCGTGATTGCAGGTTCGACGGATTGCCCGGGTCGAGATTGTCTTTCTGATCGCCGAGGCGTCAGAACCGTGCCCGCCCCGGCGAGCCGGCGCAAACGCGTTACTCGTCGCTATCGAGCCCGCCCGGCAGCGGCCCGATCGTCATGCCCGCGCCCGACCCTGTGCGGGTTCCGGGGGGATAGGCATCGGTTGCTGTCTCGGGCGGAACGTCCGCAACACAGCGGCTCGCGTCGCCGTCGCGCAGACATTGCACGAAACGGTCCGCCTCCTGTGGCGAACGAAATCCGTAGATCTTGCTGGCAACCTGCACCTGTGTGTCCGACAGTCGCTTCGACGGCGTTTCCATCACCACTCCTTTTTGCTGGAAGATCTATCGCTACGAGCAACGCGCGCGCCACCTCCAATGCAATCGCGCCGCGACTGCGGCACAGCGCTTGCGTTGGCCCCAGGCAGACCTGGCAGGCCTAGCGCGCCGCGCTCAACCGTCTTGCGTCGGCGATGCCGACGGCGGCCCGCAAGTCGTCCGGATGAACCATCAATTCGCGGACCTCGCGCAGCGTCGCGTACTGGTCGAGCGCCGTCCGCCATCTCGGCGATTCGAGCAACTGATGCCACACCGGTTCCAGCACCGCGCAATCGGCATCGCGGCCATCCGCCAGTGCGGCCGCGAAATCGAGGCTGGCGTGCGCCGACAGCAGCTGCATCCGGCTCGCAGGGCCCAGCACGCGCGGCGCCGCTTCGACGGGGGCGTCGCAGCAATAGAGCACGGTCCTGCGAAGAGCGGCCCCGTCGCTCGTCAGCGCGGCGAGCGACGCGCCGCTCAAACCCACCGTCCCCTGCTGCGTCCGAAACGGGTAGACGGTGTGCGGGTCCGCATGCGCAAGCAGCGTCAGTCCACGCACGAGCCGCGGCAGATCGGAGGTGGCCGCATCGACCGATGCCTTCGCTTCGACGAGCAGGCATACGTCCCACGCCGCCGCGTCGGCCGGGGGCTGTGCCTGGCGCAGCAGCACCACGTCCCATTCGGTTTTCGCGCGCTCGTGGCTCGCGGGTATCGCGGCCGGCACGCGCATCGAGTTCACGACACGGTACGAGGCGAGCGCACCCTGCGCATCATTGAGGCGCCGCGCGAGCGCGTCGAGCGCGTCGGCGGCCGATGCCTCGACCGCGGCGCCGCGCTGCTTCGAACTCAAGCCTCGTGCCACGGCAGTCGAGCTTCCCGGGCGCGGCCCCTGGCGATCCCACAGCGTCTGGTACTGACGCACGCGCTCGTCGGACGCGAGCGCGTAAAGACGGCGCAAGCGCTGCAAAGCGGCACTCTCCAGCAATTGCGCGAGGCCGCGTTGCAGCGCCGCGTCGTGCGCGATTTGCGGCGTATCGATGCAAGCTTGCACGGCTTCGGCCAGCTCGGGCCACGCTTCGGCGAACGCCAGCGCGTGCAGACGCGCCAGCGCGTCGCGTTGCAGGCCGGGTAGCAACCGCTGCTGTTTGGCCGGATGTGCGATCGCATTGACGGCCGCGTAGATCAGCCGGCGATCGACGCTCGCGTGCGCGGCCAGCGACGCGTACTCGCGCACCACCGTGCTGCGATGCCGTAGCAGCATCGCCTGAAACACCGGGTCGCCGGCTTCCTCGCGCATCGCCTCCCGAATCATGCGCGCGAGCGCCTCGACGAAGAAGCGCTGGTTCGCCGCATCCGGCGCTTCGCCACGCGCGCTCGCCTCGCGAGCCTGCTCGATCGCGAGCGCGAGCACGGTGGCGGGTCTCGCTTGCTGCGTCGGCGCGCAGACGGCCGCAAGCGCCGGCAGGCGATAGCGACGCGCGACAGCGTCGAGCATCTCGTCGAGCAACGAAGGCGGTGGCGTCAAGGACATAGCGATATGTCGATCAGTTGGCGAAATAACTGTACATGAAGGTTCGATGCGGCGCGCGGACCGGCACGGGCCGCCCCGTCAAAACGCCATTGCCATAAACTTCATAAAAAATGGACGCTGGGAAATCCCGATAAACATTACAAAATACAAACATGAATCGAACCGGCAATTACATTTTTCCGACATTAAACATGCATGACGAATTCAGCACGAAAATTGCTCTCCGGATTAACACGGAGAAAACCGGCTTCAACCAGGCAGACGCTTAATGCTCGGCGTACACTCGCCGTGAAGCGCTTGCCATAAGGCGCAAGGGCTACGGTGCCGTCCGCGATCAAACGCGGTTTTGTGGAGACTCAGGAGAACAATCGATGAGCTGGACTCGGGAACAGAGAAACGTCACGATCGCCGCCTATCTAGGCTGGACGCTCGACGCATTCGATTTCTTTCTGATGGTGTTCGTATTGAAAGATATCGCGCAGGAATTCAATACGGACATTCCGTCGGTCGCGGTCGCGATCATGCTGACCTTGATGATGCGCCCGCTCGGCGCATTGATTTTCGGCTGGCTCGCCGACAAATACGGCCGCCGTCCGACGCTGATGCTCAACATCGCGTGCTTCTCGTTGCTCGAACTGCTGTCCGGTCTGTCGCCCAACCTGATGACGCTGCTCGTGTTGCGCGCGCTGTTCGGTATCGCGATGGGCGGCGAATGGGGGGTCGGCGGCGCGCTGACCATGGAAACCGTGCCGCCGAAGTCGCGCGGTATCGTCTCGGGTCTTCTGCAAGCCGGTTATCCGAGCGGCTACCTGCTCGCCTCGATCGTGTTCGGCCTGTTCTATCAACACATCGGCTGGCGCGGCATGTTCTTCGTCGGCGTGCTGCCCGCGCTGCTCGTGCTGTACATTCGCGCGCACGTGCCGGAGTCGCCCGCGTTCAAGACGCTCGAGAAGAAGGTCCGTCCTGGCCTCGTCGCGACGCTCAAGCAGAACGTCGGTCTGTCGATCTACGCGATCATCCTGATGACCGCCTTCAACTTCTTCTCGCACGGCTCGCAGGATCTGTATCCGACCTTCCTGCGCGTACAGCACCAGTTCGATGCGCACACGGTGTCGTGGATCACGATCACGCTGAACATCGGCGCGATCTGCGGGGGTCTGTTCTTCGGCTGGGCGTCGGAGAAGATCGGCCGCAAGCGCGCGATTTTCATCGCCGCGCTGATCGCGCTGCCGGTGCTGCCGCTGTGGGTCTTCTCGACCACGCCGATGCTGCTCGCGCTCGGCGCGTTCCTGATGCAGATCTCGGTGCAAGGCGCCTGGGGCGTGATTCCGGTGCACCTGAACGAAATCTCGCCCGATGAAATCCGCGCGACCTTCCCCGGTCTCGTGTATCAGTTGGGCAATCTGATCGCGTCGGTCAACGGGCCGCTGCAAGCGAAAATCGCCGAACTGCACGGCAACAACTACGCGCTCGTGATGGCGGTCGTGATCGGCATCGTCGCGATCCTGATCTGCGCGCTGATTCCGTTCAGCCGCGAGCGCCGCGGCATCGACATGACGCAGTCCGCGCGTGAAGTCGTCGGCGCGGAATCGACGGGCGGCGCGGTCGGAGGACAAGTTTAAGAGCTCGAGGCTTTCGAACCAGACGGCTAGCCAATACGCGTCAACGCGTGGGAGCCGGATCAACCCGATCGTCGAGCGCAAGGCCAGATTACATCGCAACACGACACGAGGCCGTTCCGATTCGTTCGGAACGGCCTTTTTATTTTCCGCGCGGCATGACGCGCCGCGCTTCGCCAGCATGGCTCCCCGACAGGTCTTCTAGAGGAGTTCGTCGAGCCCGTCCCTTGATCGCACCGACCATCCTTTCTTATCTTAAAAAACGGTCGTTTCAAATATCGATTTGAATCGCGTGTTTGCGAGCCGGCAGCCCCGGCAACTCGGAGACGGCAACATGGCAGTTCGCACACCCGGCCGGCATGCCGGCGATACGAAGTCACGCATTCTCGACGCCGCGGAGACGCTGTTCATCGAATGCGGCTATGAGGCGATGTCGCTGCGCCAGATCACTTCGCGCGCCGAAGTCAATCTCGCGGCGGTCAACTATCACTTCGGCAGCAAGGAATCGCTGATTCACTCGATGCTGTCACGCCGGCTCGATCAGCTGAACCGGGAGCGCCTGAAGCTGCTCGACCGTTTCGACGTCATGCTCGGCGCGCGCCTGACCTGCGAGCACGTGCTCGGCGCGATGTTCATTCCGGCGCTGCGTCTGTCGCGCGATCCGCGTGTCGGCGGCAAAGCGTTTCTGCGCCTGCTCGGGCGCGCCTACACCGATCCCTCGTCGTTCATCCGCGACTTTCTGAACGCGCATTACGAAGCGGTGGCGATGCGCTTCTTCGACGCGTTCCAGCGCGCGCTGCCGCATCTGCCGCGCGAGGAGCTCGGCTGGCGGTTGCATTTCGCGATCGGCGCGCTGTCGGGGGTGCTCGCCGGCACCGATACCGACAGCCTGATTGCCGAGTTCTCGCAAGGCAAGTCGATGAACGATCTGCAGCTCATCGCGCGCCTGGCGTCGCTGATGGTCTCCGCGCTGAAGGCGCCGCTGCCGGACGGCACGCAACTGGCCGCGTTCGGCGCCGTGCTCGGCGATGCGACCGACGGCGGCGTAGATAGCACGTTCGCCAGTGCGCAAGAACACACCAGCGGCGAGGCGGCCGCGTGCGCGGTGGCACGCGACACGTTCGACAGCAACAGCCGCGGCGGCACTATGGAAGCGGCGCCGGCAAGCTCTCAGCATGGGTTGCACGGCACCGCCTGACGACGTCATCGCGTCATCACTCGACGTAACCACCACACGTCGGACATGGAACCCGATCGAGCTCGCTTACCCGAGCAGTACCTCTACGTTGCGCAGCTGCGCCGTGCCCGTCAGTCGAGTCGGTAAGACGCGGTAACGCCCGACGCAAGAGCGCGACTCGCAGCTGGCCCGGCGATTGCGTCACCACAGAGGAGGAAACGTCATGCCGTGGTTCATCCTGGCGCTCGTCATCGCCGCATTCGCTCTCGTCTACGTTCAGGCCCGCGCCTCATGGTGGCTCGCGGCACTGATCGTCTGGGTCGCGGCCGCGCTCGTGAGCGGCGCGGCCGACCCGCTGCTGACGACACTGCTCGCGATCGCGTTCGTACTCCCCGCCCTCGTGCTGACGATCAAACCGCTGCGCCGCGCATGGCTCGCGAAACCGGTGCTCGACACGTTCCGCAAGATCCTGCCGCAGATGTCGCCGACCGAGCGCGACGCGATCGAGGCGGGCACGGTCTGGTGGGACGCCGAGCTGTTCTCGGGCCGCCCGCACTGGGACACGCTGCTCGGCTATGGCCCGGCCATGCTCAGCGCCGAAGAGCAGACGTTCCTCGAGGTCGAATGCGAGCAGCTGTGCGACCTCGCGAACGACTGGGAAACCACGATGGTCTGGCAGGACCTGTCGCCGCCAACGTGGCAGTTCATCAAGCAGCACGGCTTTCTCGGCATGATCATTCCGAAGCAGTACGGCGGCAAACAGTTCTCCGCGTACGCGCATTCGCAGGTGATCATGAAGCTCGCGACGCGCTGCTCGGCCGCGGCCGTGTCGGTGATGGTGCCGAACTCGCTCGGCCCGGCCGAGTTGCTGATGCACTACGGCACCGACGCGCAGAAGAACTACTATCTGCCGCGTCTCGCGCGCGGCGAGGAAATCCCCTGCTTCGCGCTGACGAGCCCGTATGCCGGGTCCGACGCCGCCGCGATTCCCGATGTCGGCATCGCTTGCCAGGGCCTGCACGAGGGCCGCGAGACGCTCGGCTTTCGCGTCACGTGGGACAAGCGCTACATCACGCTCGGGCCGATCGCGACCGTACTCGGCCTCGCGTTCCGCGCGCTCGACCCCGACCATCTGCTCGGCGCGAACGACGAACCCGGCATCACCTGCGCGCTGATTCCGACCGACCACTTTGGCGTCGATATCGGCCGCCGTCACTGGCCGTTGAACGCGGTGTTCCAGAACGGCCCGAACTCGGGCAAGGACGTGTTCATTCCGCTCGACTGGGTGATCGGCGGACGCGCCCAGGTCGGCAACGGCTGGCGCATGCTGATGGAGTGTCTGGCGGCGGGCCGCGCGATCTCGCTGCCGTCGTCGAACGTCGGGATGGCGAAGATTGCCGTGCGCGGCACCGGCGCGTATGCCGCGATTCGGCGCCAGTTCCGCACCGCCGTCGGCAAGTTCGAGGGCGTGCAGGAAGCGCTCGGCCGCATGGGCGGCAACCTGTACGTGATGGACGCCGCGCGCCGCCTGTGCGCGCAGGCGGTCGACCTCGGCGAAAAGCCGTCCGTCATGTCGGCGATCGCCAAATATCACATCACCGAGCGCGCGCGCATGGTCATCAACGACGGCATGGACGTCGTCGCCGGCAAGGGTATTTGCATGGGGCCGTCGAACTTTCTGGCGCGCGCGTATCAGCAAATGCCGATCTCGATCACCGTCGAAGGCGCGAACATTCTGACGCGCTGTCTGATCATCTTCGGCCAGGGCGCGATTCGCTGCCATCCGTACGTGTTGAAGGAAATGACGGCGACGCGCGAGCCCGATCGCGCGAAAGCCTTGCGCGAGTTCGACGCGGCGTTCTTCGGTCACGTGAATTTCACGGTGTCGAACGTGGTGCGCAGCGCCGTGTATGGGCTGAGCGGCGGCGCGCTGATCGCGAAGCCGCGCCGCGCGTATGCGCCGCTCCATGCGTACTATCGCGCGGCGACACGGCTGTCGGCCGTGTTCGCGTTGCTCGCCGACGTGTCGATGTTCGTGCTCGGCGGCGATCTGAAGCGTCGCGAACGCATCTCGGGACGCCTCGGGGACGTGCTGTCGCAGCTGTTCCTGATCTCGGCGACGCTAAAGCGCTTCGAGGACGAAGGCCGACAGCACGACGACCTGCCGCTCGTGCGGTGGGGCGTCGAGGATGCGCTGTACAAGGCGCAGCACGCGCTCGACGGCGTGCTCGCGAACTACCCGAACCGGGTCGCCGCGACGCTCGTGCGTGTGCTCGCATTCCCATTCGGCCTGCCGCATCGCGAGCCGTCGGACCGGCTCGGCAGCGAGATCGCCGAACTGATGCAAACGCCCGGCGCCGCGCGCGAGCGGCTCGTCGCCGACTCGTACGTGCCGCACCCCGACGTCGATGCGCTCGGCTATGGCGAGCTCGCGTTCGCGCTCAATCCGCAGTTCACGCAAATCGAGCAGAAGCTGCGCGAGGCGGTGAAGCAGGGTCTGCTCGAACCGCTGCCGCAAAGCCTGCCGCAGTTCGCCGCATGGACCGATGCGGCGCAACGCCAGGGCCTCGTCGACGCGGACGAGCGGCGCGTGCTCGACGACTACGCGCGCTACGGCGCGCAGGTCGTCAAGGTCGACGATTTCCCGGCCGACTTCGACCTGCTCGCGAGCTTGCAACAGCGCAAGCAGGCGCTCGAAAAGGCGCTGGAGCTGGTGGCCTGATGCGCGCGCTCACGCAGAAAAAACGACCGACCCGGCGCGGCAAACCGTACCCGAGTCACGCAACTCAAGGCACACTGACACACGTCCGGCGCCCCTGAAAATCACGGGGCTGCCCGCGGCGCGTCCAGCAGAGCAACCGATAACATGACCGACTCCTACCTGAAGTTCGTCAACTCGCCGTTCGGCGGCCGTCTCGCGCGCGCGCTCGGGCTGCCGAAGCCCGAGGTGCTGCGGCGCTATCGCGCGGACCGGCCCGAGTTCGACGGACTGATCGCGATCGGCGCGGGCCGCGAGCCGCGCCTGTTCGACGCGCTCGCGAGTCTGATCGCCACCATCGGCATGACGAGCGTCGCGCACGAAAGCGCCGGGCTGTGGGTGCCGCTCGCCCATCGCCACGGCCTGATGACCGGCCGCTTCGAGCCGGCCGAAGCCGGTGCGCCGGGCAAGCTTGCCGCGTTGATGTTCGACGCGAGCGGTATCGACGACAGCAGCCTGCTCGAACCGCTGCACGGCTTTTTCCACGACACGCTGCGCTCGCTCGGCAAGTGTGGGCGCATCGTCGTGCTGGGCCGGCCGCCCGAGGCCTGCGCGAGTCCGCATCAGTGGACTGCCCAGCGCGCGCTCGAAGGGCTCGTGCGCTCGCTCGGTAAGGAAGCGCGGCGCGGCATCGCCGCGAATCTCGTGTACGTGGAAGAAGGCGCTGAAAACGCCATCGAGGCGACGCTGCGCTTTTTCCTGTCGCCGCGCTCGGCCTATGTGTCCGGTCAGGTGGTGCGGATCGCGGCACATGGCGCGCTGCCGCACGACGCGCCCGCGTTCGACTGGCGCCAGCCGCTCGCCGGCCGGCGTGCGCTGGTCACGGGCGCGGCACGCGGCATCGGCGCGGCGATTGCGAGCGTGCTCGCGGCCGAGGGCGCGCATGTGATCGGCCTCGACATTCCGTCCGCGCGCGACGCGCTCGATGCGACGATGCGGCAGCTGAACGGCAGCCCGCTCGCGTTCGACATCGCCGCGCCCGAAGCGCCCGCGCAGATCGCCGCCGCGCTCGACGAGCTCGGCGTCGACATCGTCGTGCACAACGCCGGCATCGCGAAGGACAAGACCATCGCAAAGATGACCGACGCCGTCTGGCAAAGCGTGATCGACATCAACCTGAGCGCGCAGGAACGCATCGACGACGCGCTGCTCGCGGGCGGCATCCTGCGCGACGGCGGGCGCATCGTCGCGGTGTCGTCGATCAGCGGCATCGCGGGCAATCCCGGCCAGACCAACTACGCGACGTCTAAGGCTGGCGTGATCGGCCGGGTGCGGAGCATGGCGCCGCCACTGCGCGCGCGCGGCATCACAATCAACGCGGTCGCGCCCGGCTTCATCGAAACGCAGATGACCGCGAAGATTCCGCTAGCGATCCGCGAGGCCGGCCGCCGCATGAACTCGATGAGCCAGGGCGGCCAGCCCGTCGACGTCGCGCAGACCATCGCGTGGCTCGCGCATCCGGGCTCGGCGGGCGTGACGGGCCAGGTCGTGCGCGTGTGCGGTCAAAGCCTGATTGGCGCCTGAACGGGAGCATGGGTATGGACGAACCGCGTGATCCGT
Source organism: Paraburkholderia sp. UCT31 (assembly GCF_014397655.1). NCBI lineage: Bacteria > Pseudomonadati > Pseudomonadota > Betaproteobacteria > Burkholderiales > Burkholderiaceae > Paraburkholderia > Paraburkholderia sp. UCT31. The sequence continues at coordinate 160,839 of NZ_VZQP01000003.1, read as the reverse complement.
TCGGCAGCCGTCAGCTCGCTCCCGCGCCGGGCGACGGCGCGCGGCCGAAAACCGTCGTCATCGAAACGCTGCCCGCCCCGGCAAAGCTGTACGGGCGCGCGCTGACGGGCATCGTCAAGCGCGGCCGCGACACGCGGCTGCCGCCGTTGCGGCTCGTGCGCCCCGCCGTCGTGCTCGAGCCCGGCCCCGTGTGGCGCTATGCGCGCGTGTGCGGCTTCATTCCCGAGCACGGCGTGCCGCTGACTTACCCGCACCTGCTCGCGTTTCCGCTGCATCTGCTGATGCTGACCGACCCCGCGTTTCCGTGGCCCGCGCTCGGTCTCGTGCATCTGGCCAATCACGTGCGGCTGCGCCGCCCGCTCGCCTACAAGGACCTGCTGCGCATCGAGGTCGAATTCGGCGCGCTGCTGCGTCACGACAAGGGCCAGGCGTTCGTCGTGCATACGCGCATCTATCGACGCGGCGAGGCGGTGTGGGACGGCGACAGCATCTACCTGAAGCGCGCGGTGCCGGCGCTCGGCCATCCGCTCGAAGCGTTGACGCTCGGCCCCGATGCGCTGCAACGGATCGCGCGCTGGCAGCTCGCGCCGCAACTGGGCCGCGACTATGCGAGCGCGTCCGGCGACTACAACCCGATCCACATCAGCGCGCTGTCGGCGAAGGCGTTCGGCTTTCCGCGCGCGATCGCGCATGGCATGTGGACGCTCGCGCGCGCGGCGTCGTCGCTGCAGCCGCCGAAGCCGCTCGCCGAAGCAACGCTCAGCGCCGAGTTCAAGGTGCCGATGCTGCTGCCGGGCGAAGCGTCGCTGTGGAGCGCATCGCCTTCGCTGATCGAGCGCGATCTCGAGGTGCGCGATATCGCCGGGGAAAAGCCGCATTTGCGCGGGCGCATGCAGTGGCGGCTGCTGTGAACCGCGAGCGCGCCGTTCGCATCGACCAATAATCTGGGAACGACCCAAAGGAGCCGAGCATGTCCCACCCGCAACCTGCCGTGCGCCGCGTCGCCGTCATCGGGGGCAACCGGATTCCGTTCGCCCGCTCGAACACCGCGTACGCGAGCGCATCGAATCAGGACATGCTGACCTTCACGCTGCAAGGGCTGATCGATCGCTATGACCTGCACGGCGTGCGTCTCGGCGAAGTCGCGGCGGGCGCCGTCATCAAGCATTCGCGCGACTTCAACCTGACGCGCGAGTCCGTGCTGTCCACCACGCTCGCGAAGGAAACGCCCGCCTACGACGTGCAGCAGGCCTGCGGCACCGGCCTCGAAGCCGCGATCCTCGTCGCCAACAAGATCGCGCTCGGGCAGATCGACGCGGGCATCGCGGGCGGCGTCGATACCACGTCCGACGCGCCGATCGGCGTCAACGAGCGCATGCGCAAGATCCTGCTCGAAGCGAATCGCGGCAAGAGTACCGGTCAGCGTATCGCCGCGCTCAGCAGGCTGCGGCCCGGCATGTTGTTCAAGCCGCTGTTGCCGCGCAACGGCGAGCCCCGCACGGGGCTGTCGATGGGCGAGCATTGCGAGCTGACGGCCAAGCGCTGGAACATCTCGCGCGAGGCGCAGGACGTGCTTGCGTACGAGAGCCATCGCAAGCTCGCCGATGCGTACGCGCGCGGCTTCGTCAACGATCTGATGACGCCGTACAAAGGCCTCGCGCGCGACAACAACCTGCGCGCCGACCTGTCGCTCGAAAGGCTTGCGAACCTGAAGCCCGTGTTCGACCGCGACGCGGGCACGCTGACCGCCGGCAACTCGACGCCGCTGACCGACGGCGCATCCGCGGTACTGCTCGCGAGCGAAGCGTGGGCGGCCGAGCGTGGCTTGCCCGTACTCGCGTATCTGAGCTGGTCGGAAACCGCGGCGGTCGACTTTTTCGACAAGCAGGAAGGCCTTCTGATGGCGCCCGCCTACGCGGTGCCGCGCATGCTCGCGCGCGCCGGCCTCACGTTGCAGGACTTCGATTTCTACGAAATCCACGAAGCGTTCGCGGCTCAGGTGTTGGGCACGCTCGCGGCATGGCAGGATGACGAATATTGCCGCACGCAGCTTGGCCTCGCCGGCGCGCTCGGTGCGATCGACCGCACCAGGCTCAACGTGAACGGCGGTTCGCTCGCGACCGGCCATCCGTTTGCGGCGACGGGCGGACGTATCGTCGCCGTGCTCGCGAAGATGCTGGCGCAACTCGACAAACCGGCCGGCAGCGCACGCGGGCTGATCTCGATCTGCGCGGCGGGCGGCCAGGGGGTCGTCGCGATTCTGGAACGCTAGGGCAGCGCATACCAACATTTTCAGGAGGCAACCGATGACCGAGCCCACCCAAGCCCCGCTGCACGTGCCGGACGCAGGCGGCACGCCTCGTCAAAACCCGGTGCCCCACCCCGCTCCGAACACCGACGGCATCTGGTACGCGTCCTATCCGGACGACGTGCCGCGCGACATCGACGTCACGCAATACGAGTCGATCGATCAGTTCTTCGACGAATGCATCGCACAGTTCCGCGAGCGCGTCGCGTACGTGAGCGTCGGCGCGAACCTGACGTACGGTGAACTGGGCCGCAAGGCGAGCGCGTTCGCGGCGTACCTGCAAAGCATCGGCGTGGAGCCGGGCGAGCGCGTCGCGATCATGCTGCCGAACACCTTCCAGTATCCGGTCGCGCTGTTCGGCACGATCAAGGCGGGCGCGGTGGTCGTCAACGTGAATCCGCTCTACACGGTGCGCGAACTCGCGCACCAGCTAAAGGACAGCGGCGCGCAGACGATTGTCGTGTTCGAGAACTTCGCGAAGACGCTCGAAGATGCATTGCCCGGCACCAAGGTGCGCAACGTGATCGTGACCGGGCTCGGCGATCTGCTCGCCGACGGCGCGAACCTGAAGGGACACCTGCTCAATTTCATGCTGCGTCACGTGAAAAAGATGGTGCCCCCTTACAAGCTGCCGCAGGCGGTGCCGCTCCTGAAAGCGCTCTCGGCCGGTTATGCGCGGCCGCACACACCGGTGCGCGCGACCCACGAAGACATCGCGTTCCTGCAATACACGGGCGGCACGACCGGCGTCGCGAAAGGCGCGATGCTCACGCACCGGAACATCCTCGCCAATCTGTTGCAGGCGAAGGCGTGGGCCGCGGGGCAGTTGTCCGGCGAGGGCGAAACGGTGCTCACGCCGCTGCCGCTTTATCACATCTACTCGCTGACCGTGAATGCGCTGATCTTCATGGGGCTCGGCGGGCGCAACATCCTGATCGCGAATCCGCGCGACATGAAGCGCGTGATGATGATCATCCGTCACGAAAAATTCACCGGCATGACCGCGGTCAACACGCTCTACAACGCGTTCCTCGACAACGAGGAATTCTGTCGGCGCGACTTCTCGGACCTGAAGCTCGCGATGGCGGGCGGCATGGCGACGCAGAAAGCCGTCGCCGAGCGCTTCAAGGCGGTGACGGGCAAGCCGATCATCGAGGGCTACGGACTCACCGAGTGCTCGCCGATCGTCTCGATGAATCCGGTCGATCTGACCAATCTGCGCGACTTCGAGGGCTCGATCGGCTTGCCCGCGCCGTCCACGCAGGTGCGCTTCAGGAAAGACGACGGCAGCTGGGCCAAGATCGGCGAGGCGGGCGAGCTGTGCGTGAAGGGCCCGCAGGTCATGAAGGGCTACTGGAACCGCCCCGACGAAACCGCGAAGGTGATCGACGACGACGGCTGGCTCGCGACCGGCGACATCGGCGTGATGGACTCGCGCGGCTTTATCCGTCTGATCGATCGCAAGAAGGACATGATCCTCGTGTCGGGCTTCAACGTGTATCCGAACGAAATCGAGGACGTGATCGCCGCGCATCCGGACGTGCGCGAAGTCGCCGCGATCGGCGTGTCCGACCCCGCGCAGGGCGAGCGCGTGAAGGTGTTCATCGTGCGGCGCACGCCGACACTGACCGCCGAGCAGGTGATTGCGTACTGCCGCAAGAATCTGACTGGCTACAAGGTGCCGAAGCTCGTCGAGTTCCGCGACGAGCTGCCGCAAACCAACGTCGGCAAAATTCTGCGCCGTGCGTTGCGCGACGAGGAACTCGCGAAACAGAAGTCTGCCTGACGGGAATAAGCGTTGCTTCAAAGCGTTATTGCCTTGCATGTTGCATGAGCGGCCGCGTCACTTTCTGGAGAAATTCATGAAGCACCGCATGTCCGCCCGTTCGCATCGCCGGCGACAGCGCTTGCTGGGTGCGCTGCTCGTCGCGCTCGGCCTGCTGTCGGTGCCGACGGCCTTCGCGCAGAACGACGACCGCCCGCCCCCGCTCAACACCGCGAGCGCCGTCAAGCCGCCCACCACGCCGGCCGCGCAGGTCGGCAAGCTGACGCTCGACCAGCAGGTCAAATGGCTGCGCGCCGCGCAGCAAAGCGGCACGCTCGAAAAGCTCGACGACGCGCAACTGGTCGCGCTGTTCCAGTCGCTCGATCCGCTCGCGCTGCCGCGCTATATCAAGGAAGGGCCGAACGACTACCCGTCGTACGAGTTCACGATGTCGCGCTCCGAGCGCATTCGCGGCATCTGGCCCGACAAGCCCGATCACATGCTGGTGCGCGTCGCGCACGAGCCGCTGCGCATCTACGCGAAGTGGCTGCCCGACGGCGCGCACGCGGGCCAGGAAATCATCTACGACGAATCGAAACGTAGCGATGAGACCTACGGCCACCTCGGCGGCATCATGAACGTGATGCCGTTGTGGACGTCGCTGACCGGCGCGCTCGCACGCTCGCAATCGAATCACAGCGTGCGCGATCTCGGCACTGAGTACGTTGCCGATCAATACCTGATTGAAGGAAAAAAATACACCGAGGCCGGCTTGCCTCGTTCGGTGCAGATCGAAGTGAAGACCATCGACGGTGTGCGCGTCGTCGCGTTCACGTTCGAAACACCGGTCGGCCAGCCGCAGTTCTACTCGAAAAAGGAAACGCTCGGGCTCGATCTGCGTCATCCGTTCTTTCGCAGCGTCCAGTCTTACGACAACGACGGCAAGATTTTCGAGCAGATCGTGTTCGAGAGCATCACGCCGAAGACATTCGACGATTCGACCTTCGATCCGAAGAACAAGGACTACAAGTTCTAGCGCGCGCGGCGCGGCGTCAGCGCGAAGGCCACGTGGGCGGGTTGCGCATCCAGCCCCTCGCGCGCTTCGTGACGATGCTCGACGAAGCGTCCCGTGCGAAGCGCGAGGTGTTGCAGGACGAAGTAATCGGACGCGCGCGTGAAGCCGATCAGCGCGGGCATCGCGTGCGGGGTCCGCCCAACGTCGAGCAGTGGCGCAAGTGTGGTGAACCAGAGCGCGCCCGCATCGTCGCCGGTTTCGAAGGTCGGCAAGCGAAGATGCGCGGCATAGCGTGCGAACGACGCGCCGCATTCGAGCGTCGAGTCGACGATCGCGAACGCGCGCGCATCGTCAGCGCACGCGGCGGCTTGCGTGAGCCACGGCCATGCGCCGCCCGCGGCCGTCGCGAGGCATGCACCGGTGAGCATGAAAGTGCGTCGATCCATTGGCTTGTACGTTCCGTTCTGTTTGCGCTTCGGTTTGCCGTGCGTGTCCGCACGCGTCGTTCACGTGTACCCCCGCCGGTCGCGCCACGCCGCCGGCCAGATGCCTTGCTTGCCCGGCGCGAGAATGCCGTTCGGGTCGAGCGCATCCTTCAAGGTTTCGGCGAAGCGCAGCGACGCACCGTCGTTGAAGCTGTATTGCGCGGCCGCGAAATCCATGTACGCGAGATGCGCGCGATACTCGCCGTAGCCGGCCGCGCGCGCGTCGCTCATCAGCGAGCGCAGCAGCGCGCCGGCCTGCTCCACCTGGTTCGCGTCGTCGCGGTCGAAAATCGCCGCGAAAATATGATGCAGATGCCGCGCGCCCGCGGTGAAGCCACCGTAGTAGTCGAAGCCGTATTCGGCGGCGCGCGCTTTCACCATCGTGTACTGGCGCATCGCGTCGCGCCCGGTCGCCGGACAGATCGGCGCGAAGTCGACGTGCGCGCCCGCGCCGCCGCGCCAGTCGAGCATGCGAAACGCGGTCATCGCGGGAATGCCGGCCATGTTGCGGTCGCCGCCGCCAGTCGGCTGAGCATCGCCCGCATAGCGCGCCGCCGTGAGCCGCGCCTCTGGCACCCGCGCGAACGCGCGCTCGATCAGCGCGTAGCGCGCATCGATCAACCCGGGCGTGCCGTACAGCGCGAAATGCAGGTTCCAGCGCCCGACGCCGAGTTTGTCGAGCATCGCCTGCACCGCGCTTTCGGGCATCGCGCCCGCGCCGTCGTACCACTGCCGGCGTGGCGACAGGCTCGCCGCGCGCCGCAATCCGCCCTCGATCACCGCGTGATTGCGGATCGTGCCGTCGAGCCGCAACGGCCGCAGAATCTCGACGATCTCCTCCAGATCGGCCTCGCGACGAAACTGGATTTCGCCGAGCAGATACGCGGGCGGCGCGGGCATCAGCCACACGCCGAGCTTCGTCACGATGCCGTAGTTCGACTGCATGAACATCGCATCGAACGACGGCCCGTAGCCCGGCTGATACAGCTGCCACGCAGTGCCGATCTCGACGCCGCCCATGCCGGTGCGCAGCACGTCGCCGTTGGCGAGCACGACCTCCATCCCGCATTGGGCCGCCGCGTGATCGCCGTAGTCGGTATAGCCGAAGCCGCGCTCCAGCGTGTTGCCGACCACGCTGCCCCAGCCGGCAGCCGGTGGATCGACCCACAGCTTGTAGCCCTTGTCGCGCAGATGCGCGTACAGATCGAAATAGCTGACGCCCGGTTCGACCAGCGCGTAGGCGAGCGTTTCGTTGACTTCGAGGATGCGGTTCATGCGCTGCAAGTCGAGCACGACCGAGCCGCTGAGACGCGGCGCCGCGCCGCCGTACGCGAAGTTGCGCCCGGTCGAGACGGTCCACAGCGCAATCCGGTACTGATTGGCGATGCGCAGCACCGCGCGGATTTCATCGACCGACGCGGGCAGCAGCGCGGCGCTCGCGACAAACGCCCCCGGCTCGCCAGGCGCGAACGGATCGACATAGGCGGCGAGGCCGGCGTCGGAACGCAGCACGTGCGCTTCACCGACGATCGCGCGCCAGCCGGCGAGCGCCCGCTCGAACTGCGCGGCGGACAGGTTGGGCGGCAGCGTCTGGGGCAAGGCGTCTCCTTGTCGGTCGGGCAACCCGCGGGTGCAGTCGCGCGGGCAGCTATGCGTGCGTCGCCGCTGACGGCCTTGACGACACCCTACCGCCCGCTACTGCTGCCACGTGTCAGGCTTACCACCGAGCTCGCTGCACACGTCGATCGCGATCTCGCGCAGCTTGCCTTCCGCGATCGCGCCGGACAGCGCGTAGCCCATGCCGTCGCTGATCCAGTAGAAGGTGCGGCGGTTGCCGTCGCGAAACAGGCGGAACGCGGTTTCGTCGCGGGTGACGCCGGTCACGTACAGCGTCAGGCGCGCGCCGGCCTGGTTCTCGTACATGAACTGCGCAGCCGGCCCGGCCTCGCCGGGCAACAGCCGGCCGCCCACCAGCGAATAACCATACTCCTGCAGCGACGGCACCGACAGCGGACGATTCAGCCGCTTCGACAGCCAGGTGATCAGATGCTCCTCTTCGCTCGCGGCGACTTCGACCGGATGACGCCGCTCCGGCGAGTACACCGCGTACGCGACATCCGCGCGCTGCGCAAAACCGGCCGGCTGTCCGCCGAAGCCGCTCCACGCGCCGCCGGTCAGCCGCGGCGCGAGCGGACCGAGGGCCAGCGCGAGCCCGGCGCCAGCCGCGAGCCAGCAGGCGGCGAGACCCGCGCGCTGCCACCACGGCCGCGTCCGACGCACGACGATGAAAGCCGGCTCCTCCGCCTCCGTGGGCTGGCTGCCTGCATAGCTTCGCTCGCCGGCTTCAGCGGCTTGGTGCCGATCGTCGGCCCGCTGCCCTGCTTGCGCTTGCCGCGCATCGCTGTCCGGCGCGCCGCACAGCGCCCGCAGCGCCGCCTTCTGCGCGCGCCACGCGGCCACGCGCGCGGTGGCCTGCGGATGCTGGCGAAGCTGCGTTTCGATCGCGGCGCGCTGCTCTTCCGGCAATTCGCCATCGACATAGGCCGACAGCGCGCGCAGATCGAGCTCGTCATGCAAGCCGGAATCGGAGTCATCGTTGTTCATTGTCGATTTCTCACCACTTTCAGCGGCGCGACTTTATGCGCCGCCCGCGGCGCACGGGGCTGCGGTCCGTGCATCGGCCCTGGCGGCTCCTCGCACAGCAACGCGCGCATATGCTCGCGCGCCCGCGACAGCCGCGACATCACCGTACCGATCGGCACCCCCAGCGCGCTCGATGCCTCCTGGTACGACAGCTCCTCGACGCACACCAGCAGCAGCACCTCACGCTGCTCGAGTGGCAGGCAGTACAGCGCGCGCTGCACGTCGCGCAGCACCAGACCGTCGACCTCACCGTGCGGCGCCTCGAGATTGCGCCACGGCGCGCTTTCGTCGTCGACGGCGATCTCGCGGCGCCCGCGCAGCTGGTCGATGTACAGATGCCGCAGGATCGTCAGCAGCCACGCGCGCAGGTTGCTGTTCGGCCGGAATGCCGACCAGCGCGAAAGCGCGCGCTCCGCCGTATCCTGCACGAGATCGTCGGCCCAGGCGCGGTCGCCCGTCAGTGCGCGCGCATAGCGGCGCAGCTGGGGCAGCCACGCGATCACTTCCGCTTCGAATGTCACCCGGCGTGCCAGGCCCGGTCGCGGCGTTAGTAGCCGCCGCCGCTGCTGTTGCTGTTGCTGCTAGAACCCGACGCGGCGTTGTCGGTATCGGCCGCGTGCGCGAGGGAGCCGCACGCGAGCGCGAGCAGGACGAAGAGCGCTGACAGAATACGGGATGCTTTCATGGTGAGCCTCCTGGCAGATGCCCGGCACACGATCGACCGACCGGCGCGGCGGGCGGCAGGCCGCGGGATGCGGTACTGCCATACTGGACTTAACGCCGCGATCGCGTGGTTTATTCCATCGCCGTCGTGGCGCTGTTTCGCTGCGCTGTTTCTCCGGGCTTTTTCGCGGCGCTTCGACGCCGCCGCCGTGGTCGCGCAACATGCCCCTATGTTCTTCCTTTTCCGCCAACCATGCCGGCAATGCCTGGAGCGACCGGAAGAAGACGACATTGACCAGCAGATTCGTAACTCAACGTTACAGTCCCGCGTTATCGGATGCTTATGTGCTCGCAAGTCGTTATAGTGGACAAAGTTCGCCCCGTCGACGCGTTCTGCCCCCGCATAGGGTAGAAAGGGTAAAATCGCGGCGAACCACCGTCTATCTAACCTGAATTGTCCATGGCTTCCGCAGAATCGCATCCGCAAAACGACTTCATGAACGCTGCGCGCAAGGAACGAAAGCGCGTCGAAATCTATCTGGTCAACGGCATCCGCCTGACCGGATGCATCGAGTCGTTCGATCAGTACCTGGTGATGCTGCGCACGCCGGTTGGCCTGCAAGGCATCTACAAGCGCGCGATCTCCACGATCCAGCTCGACACCGGCACGCGGCCGGCGCCGCGCACGGGCCGAACGTCGCATGGCGAACATGGCGCGCGCGGTCCCCATGGTTCGCGCGAACATCGCGAGCCGCGCGAAGGGCGTGAATCGTACGGCACGCCGTCGGCGGAACGCACGCCGAGCGAGCGCAGCGGCAACTCCGAAGGTCCGGTGGTCGTCACGCGGCGGCGGCGTCTGTTCGGCACCGGCGGCGAAAGCGGCAATCATGGCGGCAACCACGGCGGCAACCACGGCGGCGGCAGCCCCGGCGGCAATCAGGAATAAATACGAAGAAGCTGTAGCGGCCGCGCCTCGCTACTCCGCGGACGAACCGAGGCGCCGCAGAATTTTCTCCAGTTGGGTCAGCTGACGCTCGGTCAGCTCGAATCTCCCCTTGACCGCCAGCACGCGGCGCCGCCAGTAGCTGGCGTCGAACAGGTGCAGCGCCGGTTGCCGCGTCGCCCAATCCAGGTGTTCCAGTTCGGTTTCCACGACGTGGGCTGCGAGCACTCGTCGCGAGCCCGCCGGCTTTTTCCCGTTCATCAGGTTCGCTGTGTGATGAATCGATGGAGGTGTCGTTCGCGGCTCAAGCGTGGCTCAAGCGCGGCCGGGACACCACTCGGAGAACGAATCGATGCCGGCCGGCTTTAAACGACGCGCCTGCGCCATCTGGCGGTCGTTCGCCGATAGCCGCGATGCGCTATGCTGAATGATCGACCCTCTACCGAAGGAGCGCGCCATGACCAGCAAAAACCAGCATGCCTCCCGACCGGCGCGCACGCGCCGGACGCCCCCGACGTCCGCCGATACGCGGCTCGACGAAGCGCTGATGGAAAGCTTTCCCGCCAGCGATCCGATCGCCGTCGACGTGACGCAGCCGCCTCGCGAACGGATGCGCAAAACGCAAGCGGATACGCGCAAGCGGCATTGAAGTCGCGCCGTCTTGCGTCGTACGACGGCGGCGCACAACGACGCGGCAACGAGCCGTCAGGGCTCGCGAAAAATGCCGAGTGCAAATGCCGAAATGCCCGGCGGTAAAAGTGCATGCGCGGGCTGGCGGGGTGCGGAAAGCACCGATCAAACATAACAACGGTAACGCCCGCGGACGAGCCGGACGGCGCACCGATTTCCGCGCCATCCCGCCACTCCACCCAGGCTCACACCGTCGTGCTCAATGCACCGGCAAGCCGCTATTGAGCTGACGCTGCAGGTCGCGCACCTGGCGCTGCGCGACGCGCAACTGATCCTGCGCGGCGGCCTTCTGCTGCGCCAGTTCGGTCGCCTCGGCCCGCTTCTGCTCCTGCTGGCTCGCGACGATGCTTTGCTGCTGACGCGCGACGTCGAGGTCGGCCTGCAGCCGGCTCGCGCGTTCCTGCGACAGCGCGACCATGCGCTGCGTGAACGCCTTCTGCGCTTCGAGTTGCGTACGGCGGATCTCGATGTCCGACAGTTGCATCGTCTGCCGCGCGAAATCCTTGTAGATCAGCTCGGCGCGCGCGGCGTCCTGCGACTTGATCACGCGCCAGAAGTTTTTCTGCTGGAACAGCGCGACGTAGTAGGTCATCTCCTTGCCGTAGAACAGCAGGCTCGCGCCATAGCTGCCGTTATACGTGGTGCGCAATTCGCTCAGATCCGGGCCGTGGATCATCTGCTGCAATTCAGCCACGTTCCCGGTGGCGGATTGCCGGTTTTCATCCGGCGTCAGTGCAGTGGTTTCCGCCTGGCCGGCCTGCGAGGTGTCGGGCAACGCACTCGTCGTACCCGGCTGGGACACGACCGTACCGCTCGCACCACTGTTCTCCAGAGCCTGTGCATTCGCGCCCTGAAGGGCCCCCAATACGATGCATGCGGCCAGAGCAATCTCTCGTAGCTTCGACTTTCGGTCCATGTGATACCTGTTGAACAGATTTTGTTTTAGTAGAAAACGGGGAATTATTACTCACTTTCGCGGGTTTCGGGCTCTTCGTCGAAAATATGGTACTTGCGCGTTTGCTTCTATAACAGGCACAAGCGTAGTCCCGCCTCACCGGCGCGGCGGTAGACGACGGTCCGTTCGATTCCCTGCCGCTGATCGAGGCGCCCCACCGCGGTCCGAACCTGACCGTGCAGGTCGACGGCGGGAAGTCGATTTCGTTCGACGAAGTCGCGCAACGCTTCACACCGCTCGTCGGCGATGACATGCCATGAGCCGGGCGATGCGTCGGGCGATTCCGGCTGGGGCGCGACGGTCGAGGGCCAACCGGCCGATCATGCTCGGCTTCACCTATGCGTACTGCGACAGCCTCGATGTGTCCGTCGGAAAAGCGGTCGGTGATGCGCCGGTGGAGAGCGCATCGCACAGTCCGCGCATCAACGCGAGGTTCTGCTACCAGTTGAATTGACACGCTTCAGAAGTGCCGCGAGCGGATTAGAAGCTCCACTATCAAACGACGCATGCACTTTCGCGTATTCTGCGCTGACGATGCAAACGGCACACCGCTGGCACCGTTACGCATCGCGAGGGCTGGTACCGCACATCCGACCACGATGCCCATAACGCCGCGCGACCATGATCGCGCTGTCTCATATCAAGGAGGAAGGCAATGACGCAATTCACTCGGCGTGCCGGCGCGCTTACGCTGCGCACCGCCCGTCACGCCGCGCTCGCCGGCGCCCTGCTCGCCAGCGCCGTGACCGCGATGGCGCAGACCGATACACCGATCGGCACGTGGCAAACCATCGACGATCACACGGGCCAGCCGAAGGCGCTCGTGCAGATCACTCAAGACGGCAATGGCGAACTGAACGGCAAGGTTATCAAGGGTCTCGGCGCGAACGATCAGCCGGATCGCCGTTGCACCGAATGCACCGACGCGCGCAAGGATCAACCGGTCCTCGGCATGACCATCATCAACAGCATGAAGAAGGATGGCGACGCGTGGGATCACGGCCAGATTCTCGATCCTGAAAACGGCAAGGTCTACAAATGCAAGATGCATCTCGAGGACGGCGGCAACAAGCTCGTGGTGCGTGGCTACATTGGGGTCGCGCTGCTTGGCCGCTCGCAAACGTGGATACGGCAGCAATGAGGGTCGACGTGCGGCGCATGCGTGGCGCCTGGCACGTCGCCTGAATGTGCGCATGATGCTGCAACGATGCGCGCTCTGCGCCAGGAGGTGCAACATAAAAAACGGCCGGCGATCAAGAATCGCGCGGCCGTTTTCATTGGGGCAAGCTGTTTGCGATGGTCATGCTGCCCGCTTGAGCGGTGCAGCGTAAGCGATCGGCGACGCCGGCACCGACGTGGCCGGTACCGGATTGTATGCGGCGGCCGGAACACGAAACGCCGCGGGCACGCGCTTGGACGCGGCGCGCTTGTGCTGCACGCTCGCGTGCGTGCGCATACGCGCTTCCATCAATCTGCAGAAATCTTCGCTCGCGGTGCCGAGCAGTTGCTCCGTGACGTGCTTGAGCACGCCCGATTCGTACCACGACTTGAAGCGGCGATGACAGGTCTGATATGGCGGGTAGCGGCGCGGCATTGCGGACCAGGTGGCGCCGCTATACATGACCCAAAGCACGCCGTTGAGCACCGAGCGGGTATTGGCAAGTGGACGGCCACGCATTTCGGTACGCGGCCGGAGTTCGGGCAGCAGTGACGCAACGCGCTGCCATTCTTCATCGGTGATTTCGCGATACGGGTTCATGCTTCCTCCTTTGTCAGAACAACGACAAAAGATAGCCAGTCATCCGTGCGCTGTATATCAGACCACTCCGATTCCTGAAAATGTGTCGTGCGCGGTAGCTCAGGTTAGGGACGTGTCGACGATCCGGCGCGGCGTGTCGAGATACTCCTTCGACTGCATCTCGACGATGCGCGACACCGTACGCGTGAATTCATTAGCCATCGGACCGTCGACGTACAACTGCTCCGGCGGCACCGCAGCCGACATCAACAGCTTGACCTTGTGGTCGTAGAACACGTCGATGAGCCACGTGAAGCGGCGCGCTTCCGACGCCATGCGCACCGACATCTGCGGCACGTCCGACAGGATCACCGCGTGAAAGCGGGTCGCGAGTTCGAGGTAGTCGTTCTGCGAGCGCGGGCCCCCGCACAGCGTCGCGAAGTCGAACCAGACGACGCCGTCCGCGCGGCGCAGCGCCTTCAGCTCGCGCTTCTCGATATGCAGCAGCGGGCTTTCGTCGGGCACCGCGGCGAGGCGCGCGAAGGCGTCGCGCAGCGCCTTGCCGGCGGCGGCGTCCAGTGGCGTGTGATAGACCTCCACCTGCGCGAGCGTGCGCTGGCGATAATCGATCCCCGCGTCGACGTTGATCACGTCGAGCTTCTGCTTGATCAGTTCGATCGCGGGCAGCATGCGGTCGCGATGCAGGCCGTCCGGGTACAGCGTGTCGGGCGCGTAGTTTGACGTCATCACGAACTGCACGCCGTTCTCGAACAGCTTGTCGAGCAGGCGATACAGGATCATCGCGTCGGCGATATCCGACACGTGGAATTCGTCGAAACAGATCAGCCGATAGCGCTTCGCAATGCGCCGCGCGAGTTCGTCGAGCGGATCGGCCCGGCCTTTGAGTTCTTCGAGTTCGCGATGCACTTCGCGCATGAACTCGTGGAAGTGCAGACGGGTTTTGCGATGCAAGGGCACGATCATGTAGAAGCTGTCCATCAGGAAGCTCTTGCCGCGGCCCACGCCGCCCCACATGTACACGCCGCGCGGCAGATCGGGGTGAATGATCAGCTTCCTGAACGCGTTCGAGCGGCGCGACTTGTATGCGACCCACTCTTCATAGCACCGCTGCAGGCGGTCGACCGCCGCGCGCTGCGCCGGATCGGATTGATAACCGCGCGTCTGCAGTTCTTTTTCGTAGTATTCGGTGACGTTCATCGTGTTGCTGCAAAAAGAAAGGCGGGAGGGATTGAACCCCGCCCGCCTTTGGTGATGCCAAGGTTGCGTTTCGGTCAGGCGTGCGTGCTTACATGTTCAGCGCGCGCTTGTCGACGGCGAGTGCCGCTTCGCGCATGACTTCCGACAGCGACGGGTGCGGATGGCAAATACGGCCGATGTCTTCCGACGCCGCCTTGAACTCCATCGCCACCACGGCTTCCGCGATCAGGTCCGATGCGTTCGCCGAGATGATGTGCACGCCGAGCAGTTCGTCGGTCTTCGCGTCGGCGATCATCTTGACGAAACCGTCCGCCTTGTTGATGCCGAGCGCGCGGCCGTTAGCCATGAACGGGAACTGGCCGGTCTTGATCTCGCGGCCTTCCGCCTTCAGTTGCTGCTCCGTCTTGCCGACCCATGCGATTTCCGGTTCGGTGTAGATCACCCACGGAATGCAGTTGTAGTCGATGTGCGGCTTCTGACCGTCGATCACTTCGGCAACCAGCACGCCTTCGTCCTCAGCCTTGTGCGCGAGCATCGGGCCACGCACCACGTCACCGATCGCGTACACGTTCGGCACGGCCGTCGCGCAGTGGTCGTCCACGTCGATGAAGCCGCGCTCGTTCGCCTTCAGGCCGATCGCTTCGAGGCCGAGGTTGTCGGTGTTCGGCACGCGGCCGACCGACACGACCAGGCGGTCGGCTTCGAGCGTCTGCGCGTTGCCGTCCTTGTCCGTGTAGGCGATCGTCACGCCGTTTTCGCTCGTCTTCACTTCGCCGACCTTCACGCCGACGCGGATGTCGAGACCTTGCTTCTTGAACTGCTTGGCCGCTTCCTTCGACAGCGCCTCGTCAGCCACGCCAAGGAATTCCGGCAGCGCTTCGAGCACGGTCACGTCCGCGCCGAGGCGGCGCCACACCGAGCCGAGTTCCAGACCGATCACGCCTGCGCCGATCACGGCGAGCTTCTTCGGTGCCGTGTCGAACGAGAGTGCGCCTTCGTTGTCGGCGATCAGCTTGTTGTCGACCGGAATGCCCGGCAGATGACGCGCCTTCGAACCCGTTGCGATGATCACGTTCTTCGCCGTGACGACTTCGCTGCTTGCACCATCTTCGCCTTCGCCGCTCACTTCGATCTGCACGCCGGCGTCCGTCTTGCCGGTGAACTTGCCATGGCCCTTGAGCCACGTGATCTTGTTCTTGCGGAACAGGAATTCGATGCCCTTGGTCATCTTCTCGACGATGCCGTCCTTGCGGCCCATCATCTTCGAGATATCGACCGAAACGTTTTCCACCGAGATGCCGTGGTCGGCAAGGTGATGCGACGCGTTCTCGAACTCTTCCGACGAAGCGAGCAATGCCTTCGACGGAATGCAGCCGACGTTCAGGCAGGTGCCGCCGAGCTTCAGCGTGCCGGCCGGGTTCTTCCACTTTTCGATACATGCGACGGTCTTGCCGAGCTGCGCTGCGCGGATGGCGGCGACATAACCGCCAGGGCCTGCGCCGATCACGACGACGTCAAAATCTTTGGACATGACAATCCCTTTGATGGCGGAACGGCGCCGGGCCGCCCGAGGTGGCGCGCGCCGTTCCTGTACTGCGGAATGCTAAAGACGTGCTACGGATGACGCCGGCCCGCGCAAACCGCCGGCCGGCGTCGGTGGAACGTGCGCTTACAGGTCGAGCAGCAGGCGAGCCGGATCTTCCAGCGCATCCTTCATCGCGACCAGCGACAGCACTGCTTCGCGGCCGTCGATGATACGGTGGTCGTACGACAGCGCGAGGTAGTTCATCGGGCGGATCACGATCTGGCCGTTTTCGACCACTGCGCGTTCCTTGGTGGCGTGCACGCCGAGAATCGCAGACTGCGGCGGGTTGATGATCGGGGTGGACAGCATCGAGCCGAACACGCCGCCGTTCGAGATCGAGAATGTACCGCCGGTCATTTCTTCGATGGACAGCTTGCCGTCCTTCGCCTTCTGGCCAAATTCGGCGATCTTCTTCTCGATGTCGGCGAGGCTCAGCTGATCTGCATTGCGCAGGATCGGCACCACCAGACCGCGCGGCGAACCGACAGCGATACCGATGTCGAAGTAGCCGTGGTAGACGATGTCGTTACCGTCGATCGACGCGTTCACGAGCGGGAACTTCTTCAGCGCGTGAACAGCTGCCTTCACGAAGAACGACATGAAGCCGAGCTTCACGCCGTGTTCCTTCTCGAACTTGTCCTTGTACTTGTTGCGCAGCTCCATGACCGGCGCCATGTTCACTTCGTTGAACGTCGTGAGGATGGCGTTGGTTTGCTGCGACTCGAGCAGACGCTCGGCGATACGAGCACGCAGACGCGACATCGGCACGCGCTGTTCCGGACGGTCCTTCAGCCATTGATCGGCCGATGCCGGGGCCTTGACGTCCGGCAGCGACGGCTTCGCAGCCTTCGGTGCGGCAGCCGGAGCCGGTGCGGCCTTGGCAGCCGGAGCAGCCTGGCCGGCGACGAGCACGTCGCCCTTCGTGATACGGCCGTCGCGGCCGGTGCCGGCGACGTCGCCCGCAGCCAGACCCTTCTCTGCCATCAGCTTGCCGGCAGCCGGCGAAGCAGCGGTGTTCGACCCCGTTGCGACAGCGGCCTGAGCCGCCGGTGCGGGAGCCGCGGCAGCGACCGGAGCCGGCTTCACTTCGGCTTCGACAGCGGCGGCGCCCGCGGTGCCTTCCGTGTCGATCTTCGCGATCACCTGCTCGGCCGTGACCGTGTCGCCGTCGTTCGAAATGACTTGCGCGAGCACGCCTGCTGCCGGTGCCGGCACTTCGAGCACGACCTTGTCGGTCTCGATTTCGATGAGGATTTCGTCCTGAGCGACAGCCTCGCCGGGCTTCTTCTTCCACTGCAGCATGGTTGCCTCCGAGACCGACTCGGAGAGCTGGGGAACCTTGACTTCAACAATAGCCATTATGAGTATCCTGAATACGTATCGGGTGACGGCGCTTCTTCACGACCGCCTGCGAACCGTGAACGCCGCGCCTGAACCTCATGGGAAACGTTCGGCGCGGCGCGGGAAAGCGCACTGCGCTTTCCCGGCTCGTCTGTTTCTTTATTTAGCGATCGACGCGCTCTTGAGACGGCCGAAAGCGCCTTCGATCAGCGCTTTCTGCTGCTCGTAGTGCTTCGCGTAGTAGCCGACTGCAGGCGAAGCCGAAGCCGGACGGCCGCTGTACGCCAGCTTCTGCCCTTCCTTCATGCCTTCCTTCAGATGGTGCTCGATGTAGAACCACGGGCCCTGATTCTGCGGCTCGTCCTGCACCCACACCACTTCGGTTGCGTTGTCGTACTTCTTCATTTCCGCTTCGAACTGCTTGTGCGCGAACGGATAGAGCTGTTCGATACGGATGATCGCGACGTCGTTCACCTTCGCTTCGCGGCGATGCGCGACCAGGTCGTAGTACACGCGGCCCGAGCAGGCCAGCACGCGCTTGACCTTCTTCGCGTCGATGGTTTCGTCCACTTCGCCGATGACCGGCTGGAACGAACCCTTCGCGAGTTCCGACAGATCCGACACGGCTTCCTTGTGACGCAGCAACGACTTCGGCGTCGCGACGATCAGCGGCTTGCGGAACAGGCGGATCATCTGGCGACGCAGCAGGTGGAAGACCTGCGCCGGCGTGGTCGGCTGAACGACCTGCATGTTGTGGTCTGCGCACAGTTGCAGGAAACGCTCGATACGCGCCGACGAGTGCTCCGGACCCTGGCCTTCGTAGCCGTGCGGCAGCAGCATGGTCAGGCCCGACACGCGGCCCCACTTCACTTCGCCCGACGAGATGAACTGGTCGATCACGACTTGCGCGCCATTCACGAAGTCGCCGAACTGCGCTTCCCACGCGACGAACGTGTTCGGTTCAGCGGTCGAGTAACCGTATTCGAAGCCGAGCACCGCTTCTTCCGACAGCACCGAGTCGATCACCGTGAACTTCGCCTGACCTTCGGCGATGTTCTGCAGCGGCACGTAGGTGCCGTCGTTCCAGCGCTCGCGGTTCTGGTCGTGCAGCACTGCGTGACGGTGCGTGAACGTGCCGCGGCCCGAATCCTGACCGGTCAGGCGCACGGCATAACCGGATGCGACCAGCGACGCGAACGCGAGGTGCTCGCCCATGCCCCAGTCGAGCTTCGCTTCGCCGCGGCCCATGGCGCGACGGTCGTTGATCACGCGCTCGACGAGCGGGTGAACCTTGAAGTTTTCCGGAATCGTGGTGATGCGTTCGGCGAGGCGCTTCAGTTCCGCGAGCGGCACGGCCGTGTCGGCCGCGTCGGTCCACTTGCGGTTCAGGAACGGCACCCAATCCACCGCGTACTTGCTCTTGTAGTTCGAGAGCACCGGGTCGACCGTGTGGTGGCCCTCGTCCATCGCCCTGCGATAAGCCTTGACGAATTCCTCGCCATCCTCGGCCTTGATGACGCCCTGCTGAACGAGCTTTTCAGCGTACAGCGCGCGCGTGCCGGGGTGCTTCGAAATCGTCTTGTACATCAGCGGCTGCGTGACCGCCGGGGTGTCCTGCTCGTTGTGGCCCAGCTTGCGGAAGCAGACGATGTCGACGACGACGTCCTTGTGGAACTGCATGCGGAAGTCGATCGCCATCTGGGTGGCCAGCACGACCGCTTCGGGATCGTCACCGTTCACGTGCAGCACCGGCGCTTCGATCATCTTGACCACGTCCGAGCAGTACAACGTGGAGCGCGAGTCGCGCGGGTCCGACGTCGTGAAGCCGATCTGGTTGTTGATGACGATGTGCAGCGTGCCGTGCGTGCCATAACCGCGCGTTTGCGCGAGGTTCAGCGTTTCCATCACGACGCCCTGGCCAGCGAAAGCCGCGTCGCCGTGGATCTGCACCGGCAGCACCTGAACGCCGTTTTCGTCGCCGCGACGGTCCATACGCGCCTTCGCCGAGCCCTCGACCACCGGGTTGACGATTTCGAGGTGCGACGGGTTGAACGCGAGCGACAGGTGAACCGGGCCGCCTTCCGTCGCGACGTCCGACGAGAAGCCCTTGTGGTACTTCACGTCGCCGGCCGGCAGATCATCGACGTGCTTGCCTTCGAATTCGGCGAACAGGTCTGCCGGCATCTTGCCGAGCGTATTGACCAGCACGTTCAAACGGCCACGGTGAGCCATCGCGATGACGATTTCCTGAACGCCGCGCAGACCGCCGTGACGCACGACTTCGTCCATTGCCGCGATGAAGCTCTCGCCGCCTTCGAGCGAGAAGCGCTTCTGGCCGACGTACTTGGTGTGCAGGAAACGCTCGAGGCCTTCGGCGGCCGTCAGGCGATTCAGGATGTGCTTCTTCTTGTCGTTGTTGAAGCTCGGCGTCGAACGGATCGATTCGAGGCGTTCCTTCCACCAGCGCTTCTGCTCCGGATCGCTGATGTACATGTACTCGGCGCCGATCGTGCCGCAGTACGTGTCGCGCAGGGCTTTGACGATATCGCGCAGCGTTGCGCGCTCGAACCCGAAGTACAGATTCGTTGCGCTGAACTCCTGGTCCATGTCGGCTTCGGTGAAGTCGTAGAACGCGGGTTCAAGTTCGGGGATCGCGGGACGCTCGCGGCGCTTCAGAGGATCGAGATTGGCCCATTGCGAGCCGAGGAAGCGATATGCGCCGATGAGGGACTGGACGTAAACCTGTTTGCGGGCGGTTGCGAGATCTTCGCCGCCGGCCGTTGCGCGCGGCAGGAAGGCATTGGCCTTGGCGCGCTGGGCAAACGATTCGACGATCGGGCCATGGGCCACGTCGTTGGCGTTGCTGCCGTCCGATGCGGGCACGTTCTGCAACGCATCGAAATAGCTGCGCCAGGTCTCGGGCACTGACGCCGGATTATCGAGATACGCTTCGTACATTTCTTCAACGTACGGAGCATTGCCGCCGAACAGATAAGAGTTCGACTGGAGTTGCTTCATCATTTTTACGCTCACCTTTCTTCGAGTTTCTCGAGAAATAGCGGGTTACCGAACCTTCCGCGACACGGCCTGACCGTTTAGCGGATTGCGCGAATCAAGTCTTGCTTGGAAGGACCTAAAACTTTGCACCCGGGAGCATAGCACAGAACGAAAAGCCCAGATAGCGAACGGCACAGGCGCAAAGCCTGTGATGGCGGGCGTTTCGCGGGCGACGGGGTGCCTTTTCACAGCGCGCAACAGTGTTCTGTGAGAAATGAAGGCGAACGGCGCAATGGGTGTCTACATGTGTGCCGCCCCGGAAAGTGGCAGGCATGATGCAGCGCCAAACGTTTTGATGCGCCAAAAACAAGGAAGCCACCCGAAGGTGGCTTCCGCTTCCTGCTATCCAGACGGATATTCGAGTCCGGCTTATTCGCCGGCAACCTTGTTGCGGCTCGCGCTGCGGCGCTCGTGTTCCTTCAGGTAGCGCTTGCGCAGACGGATCGACTTTGGCGTGACTTCGACCAGCTCGTCGTCGTCGATGAACTCGACCGCGTATTCGAGCGACAGCTGAACCGGCGGCACGAGACGCACGGCTTCGTCGGTGCCAGACGCGCGCACGTTGGTAAGCTGCTTGCCCTTGATCGGGTTCACGACGAGATCGTTGTCGCGGCTGTGGATGCCGATGATCATGCCTTCATACAGCGCTTCTCCCGGCGCCACGAACATGCGGCCGCGGTCCTGCAGCTTCCACAGTGCGTACGCGACTGCCGCGCCGTCGTCCTGCGAGATCAGCACGCCGTTGCGACGTTCGCCGACTGCGCCTTCCTTGACCGGCTGGTAAGAATCGAACGTGTGGCTCATTAGACCCGTACCGCGCGTGAGCGTGAGGAATTCCGACTGGAAGCCGATCAGACCACGCGCCGAAATACGGTACTCGAGACGCGTGCGGCCACGGCCGTCCGATGCCATGTCGAGCATTTCGCCCTTGCGGCGGCCAAGTTCTTCCATTACGCCGCCCTGGTGGGTGTCTTCCATGTCGACGGTCAGATTTTCGTACGGCTCGTGCTTCTCGCCGTCGATTTCCTGCATCACGACGCGCGGACGCGACACGGCCAGCTCGTAGCCTTCGCGGCGCATGTTTTCGACCAGAATGGTCAGGTGCAGCTCACCGCGGCCGGCCACTTCGAACGTCGTTTCGTCGCCGGTATCGCGCACGCGCAGCGCGACGTTGTGATTCAGTTCCTTCATCAGGCGGTCGCGAATCTGGCGGCTCGTGACGAACTTGCCTTCACGGCCCGCGAGCGGCGACGAGTTGACGAGGAAGTTCATCGTCAGCGTGGGTTCGTCGACGGTGATCATCGGCAGCGCTTCCGGCTGTTCCGGCGAGCAGATCGTCACGCCGATGCCCACTTCCTCGATACCGTTGATCAGCACGATGTCGCCCGCCTCGGCCGAGTCGACCTGCACGCGATCGAGACCCTTGAACGACAGCACCTGGTTGATCTTGCGATTGAGGATTTCGCCTTCCGGGCCCGATCGCACCGCGACGGCCATGCCCGGCTTGATGCGGCCGCGCGTGATACGGCCAATGCCGATACGACCAACGTACGACGAGTAGTCGAGCGACGTGATTTGCAGTTGCAGCGGACCTTCCGGGTCGGCCGGGCGCACCGGCACGTGCTGCAGGATTGCCTCGAACAAAGGACGCATGTCGCCGTCGCGTACATCAGGCGTGAGACCCGCGTAGCCGTTCAGGCCCGATGCGTAGACGATCGGAAAGTCGAGCTGCTCTTCGCTGGCGCCGAGCTTGTCGAACAGGTCGAAGGTCTGGTTGATCACCCAGTCGATCCGCGCGCCCGGACGGTCGACCTTATTGACCACGACGATCGGCTTCAAACCCAGTGCGAGCGCCTTCTTCGTGACGAAGCGGGTTTGCGGCATCGGGCCTTCCACCGCGTCAACGAGCAGCAGCACCGAGTCGACCATCGACAGCACGCGCTCCACTTCGCCGCCGAAGTCGGCGTGCCCCGGCGTGTCGACGATATTGATGTGCGTGCCCTCATACTCCACCGCGCAGTTCTTCGACAGGATCGTGATGCCGCGCTCTTTTTCGATGTCGTTCGAGTCCATCACGCGCTCGGCGATCTGCTGGTTCTCGCGGAACGTGGCGGTCTGACGGAGGAGCTGGTCGACGAGCGTGGTCTTGCCGTGGTCGACGTGAGCAATGATGGCGATGTTGCGTAGGGCGCGGGTCATAGGAAACCTGAAGACGGTTGAGTGCGCCGCTTGCTTATGCTGCTGGTTGAGGAGCCAAACCACGACAACAAGCCCAAAGCGCACTTTTGGGAACCCAAAATTATAGCACGCACGGATGATCCTTTTCTGGTATTCCCCGATAGACCGTCCGCTCTCCGCGCCTGGGCGAGTTGCGCGAATCGCGCCTTGCCCCGCCCTACGTCATTCGGTACGGTTTGTTGCTTGAGCGCGAAATAATCCTTGCCTAAGCTGTATTAACGCTTGTCGCGTCAATCAACAGCCAGCTATACTAATGCCTAGTCAACCATTGCATTCGCACGAGAATCATGACGCAGCCGTCCAACAAATTCACGCCGGATCCCAGCGAGTACCAGCTCGGCGAAAGCGTCGGCTATCTCATCTCGCGGGTGAAATCGACGCTATCAAACCTGATCACGCAGCGCAGCATGGCCGAACTCGGCATCACCAGCCAGCAAGGCAGCATCCTGTTCATGGTGGCAAGCGGCAAATGCCTGCTCGCGGCTGAGTTGGCGCGTGAATACGGTATCGACGCAAGCGCCGTCACGCGCCTGATCGATCGGCTCGAAAAGCGCGGCCTGCTCACGCGGGTGCGCAGTAACGAAGACCGGCGCGTCGTGCGCCTCGCGTTGACGCCGGAAGGCCATGCGATCGCGGCTCGCATGCCGGCCATTTTCAATGGCGTGCTCGATAACCTGCTGAACGGGTTCACCCCGGAAGAAGTGGGCTTCCTGAAGAGCATGCTGCGTCGCGTGCTCGTTAATTCCGGCGAACACACGGGACTTTCCCGCGACGCCGCAAGCCATCCCGATAGCAAATCGTAATAGCTTGCTTGCTGCGTCCATCAATACATTTCCACTCAAAAAAGAGTCGAGCGATGAAATCCCTTTCCCTGTCCGCGCCCGCGCTGTCGAGCCGGGCCGCTGTCGCCGCCGCGGTGACGGCGCTCGCCCTCACGGGGTGCGCGAACTACTTCGGCGTCAAAAGCGACAAGCAGATCGCGTCGCCGACGCAGTACGAGTCGACGCAGAGTCTGCCCAACGAGGGCGGCCAGTGGCCATCGCTCGACTGGGCCAACCAGTTCGGCGACCCGCAACTGCCGAAGCTGATCGCGGAAGCGCTCGAGGGCAGCCCGTCGATCGCCCAGGCGCAAGCGCGGCTCGCAAAGGCTTCGTCGTATATCGAAAGCTCGCGCGCAGCGCTGTTCCCGAAGGTCAGCGCGAGCTATTCGTGGACCCGCGAGCTGTACTCGGCAAACTCCCTTTACCCGCCTCCGTTCGGCGGCACCTGGTATAGCGAGAACAACGTGCTCGCGAGCGCGTCGTGGGATCTCGACCTGTGGGGCAAGAACCGTCAGCGGCTCGGCCAGGCCGTGTCGCAGCAGAAAGCCGCCGAGGCCGATATGCAGCAGGCGCGCGTGACGCTCGCCGCGTCGGTCGCGAGCACCTACAACCAGCTCTCGCAGCTGTATGCGTTTCGCGACATCGCCGCGCGTGAAATCGCGAACCGCCAGGACGTCGGCCGTATCACGAATGACCGCGTGACGGCCGGCCTCGACACCAACGTCGAGAAGCAGACCGCCGCCGGCAACGTCGCGACGAGCCAGTCGAACCTGACCGACCTCGACGGACAGATCACCGTCGTGCGCTACCAGTTGGGCGCGCTGCTCGGCAAAGGCCCGGACCGTGGCCTGCAGATCGACAAGCCGGTACTCACCGGCGGCGACGTGGTCGCTCTGCCGGACAACATCCCGGCCGACCTCGTGGCGCGTCGCGCGGACATCGTCGCCGCGCGCTGGCAGGTCGAAGCCGCGATGCATGACGTGAAGGAAGCGAAAGCCGAGTTCTACCCGGACGTGAATCTCGCGGCCGGCTTCGGCTTCGACGCGTTCGGCTGGGGCCGTTTCCTGACCGCGTCGAGCCGTCAGATCCAGTTCGGCCCGGCGATCCATCTGCCGATCTTCGACGCCGGCGCGTTGCGCGCGCAGTTGAAGGGCCGCTACGCCGACTTCGAGGGCGACGTGGCGAACTACAACCAGACGCTGATCAACGCGCTGCAGGACGTCTCGACGCAGGTGTCGTCGATCCGCTCCATCGACCGCCAGGAGGGCGACGCCCAGCGCGCGCTCGACGCGTCGAGCAAGGCGTACCAGCTCGCCGTAATCCGCTACAAGGCCGGCCTGTCGCCGCAGCTGCAGGTGCTCACCGCCGACGAAAACCGCCTTGCCGCCGAGCAGACAGTCACGGGTCTGCAGATGCGCCGCCGTAGTCTGCAGATCGGTCTGATCAAGGCACTGGGCGGCGGCTTCGACGCAACCCAGACCGGTCTCGTCGTGCCGACCGATGCTCCCGCATCGGCCAACGCCGCAAACCACGCCGCGAACCACGCCACGAGCACCGCCGCGAACTGAGCGAGCCCGCCCGCGCCGACGCACACGCATACACACGAACACTCGAATAAACGACGACGTTCAAAAGAACCCGGAGCACATCAATGAGCACCCCCCAGCAGCCCGCCACTCCACCGCAAGCGGCGAACAACGGCAAACGCAAGCGCATGATGACGCTGCTCGTCATCGTGATCCTGATTGCCGCGGTCGCGTACGGCCTGTACTACTTCCTCGTCGCGCGCTTCCATGAAGACACCGACGATGCCTACGTGAGCGGCAACGTCGTGCAGATCACCCCGCAGGTCACGGGCACCGTGATCGCGGTCAACGCGGACGACACCCAGGTCGTCAAGGCCGGCGACCCGCTCGTCGTGCTCGACCCGGCCGACGCGCGCGTCGCACTCGAACAGGCCGAGGCCAATCTTGCGCAGGTGGTGCGCCAGGTGCGCGGTCTGTTCGCCGACGACAGCCAGTACGAAGCGCGGGTCGCGGCGAGCCAGGCCGATCTGTCGCGCGCCCAGGACGACCTGAAGCGCCGTATGACGATCGCGCAGACCGGCGCGGTATCGCAGGAAGAAATTTCGCACGCACGCGACTCCGTGAAGAGCGCGCAAGCCGCGCTCGACGCCGCCAAACAGCAACTCGCGGCAAACCGCGCGCTGACCGCGAACACCACGATCGCCGATCACCCGAACGTGCAGGCCGCCGCCGCGAAGCTGCGCGACGCATACCTGAACCACGCTCGCAATACTCTGCCGGCGCCGGTCACAGGCTATGTCGCAAAACGCTCGGTGCAGGTCGGCCAGCGCGTATCGCCCGGCTCGCCGCTGATGGCGATCGTGCCGCTGCATGACGTGTGGGTCGAGGCGAACTTCAAGGAAGTGCAACTGAAGCACATGCGCATCGGCCAGCCAGTAGAACTGACGGCCGACGTCTACGGCTCGTCGGTGCCGTATCACGGCAAGGTGGTCGGCTTCTCGGCCGGCACGGGTTCGGCGTTCTCGCTGCTGCCCGCGCAGAACGCGACCGGCAACTGGATCAAGGTCGTGCAGCGTCTGCCGGTGCGTATTTCGCTCGATCCGCAGGAACTGGAGAAGCATCCGCTGCGTATCGGTCTGTCGATGCAAGCTGACGTGAACATCAAGGACGACACCGGCGGCCAGCTCGGTCAGGCGCCGTCCACGGCTTACCAGACCAACGTCTTCGACAAGTACGGCGCGGAAGCCGATGCGGAAATCGCGCGCATCATCTCGGAAAACGCCGGCACGAACGCGAACGGCGGCGCGCAGAAGTCGACCGCGGCGAGCGCCGCGGCCGCCGCGAAACCGGCGGCCCATAAGAGCTGAGGCTCCGCCCGATGATTCATGGAAGGCTCTTTTAATGGCTCAGGCTCAGGCGCAAGTCCCTCACCCGCCGCTCGAGGGCGCGCAACTGGTGATTGGCACCATCGCGGTGTCGCTCGCCGTGTTCATGAACGTGCTCGACACGTCGATCGCGAACGTGTCGATCCCGTCGATTTCCGGCGACCTCGGCGTATCGTCCGACCAGGGCACGTGGGTGATTACGTCGTTCGCGGTGGCCAACGCGATCTCGGTGCCGCTGACCGGCTGGCTCACCGACCGCATCGGCCAGGTGCGGCTGTTCATGGCGTCGATCGTGCTGTTCGTGCTGTCGTCATGGATGTGCGGGCTGTCGCCGAACCTGCCGTTCCTGCTTGCGTCGCGCGTGCTGCAAGGCGCGGTGGCCGGCCCGATGATCCCGCTGTCGCAGACGCTGCTGCTCGCGAGCTATCCGCGCGCGAAGGCGCCGATGGCGCTATCGATGTGGGCGATGACCACGCTGATCGCACCGGTTGCCGGTCCGATCCTCGGCGGCTGGATTTCCGACAACATCTCCTGGCCGTGGATCTTCTACGTCAACATTCCCGTCGGCGCGGTCGCGGCCGCCGCGACGTGGATGATCTTCCGTAACCGCGATTCGGTCATCAGGAAGGCGCCAATCGACGGCGTCGGCCTCGGTCTTCTGATCGTCTGGGTCGGCTCGCTTCAGGTGATGCTCGACAAGGGCAAGGACCTCGACTGGTTCTCGTCGACGACGGTCGTCGTGCTCGCGCTCGTCGCGGTGATCGCGCTCGCGTTTTTTATCGTGTGGGAGTTGACGGCCGAGCATCCGGTGGTTGATCTGTCGCTGTTCAGCCGACGCAATTTCACCGGCGGCACGATCGCGCTGTCGATCGGCTATGGGCTTTACTTCGGCAATCTCGTGCTGTTGCCGCTGTGGCTCCAGACCGAGATCGGCTACACGGCGACCGAAGCCGGACTCGTGATGGCACCCGTCGGTGTGTTCGCGATCCTGTTGTCGCCGCTGACCGGCAAGGTGCTGCCGCGTACCGATCCGCGCTATATCGCGACGCTGTCGTTCCTGATTTTCGCGCTGTGTTTCTGGATGCGCTCGCGTTATACGACGGGCGTCGATACGTACTCGCTGATGCTGCCCACGCTGATTCAAGGTATCGGTATGGCCGGCTTCTTTATTCCGCTCGTGTCGATCACGCTGTCGGGCTTGCCGGGCCATCGGATTCCGGCGGCCTCGGGGCTGTCGAACTTCGTGCGGATCATGTGCGGCGGTATCGGCACGTCGATCTTCCAGACCGCCTGGGATCACCGCACGATCATGCATCACGCGCAACTGACCGAACAGGCGAATGCTTACAACCCAGTGTTCGGTCAATCGATTCATCAGATGGGCGCGGCGGGCCTGGATCAGCAGCAGACCTACGGTCTCTTCAACACCATGGTCACGCAGCAGGCCGCGCAGCTCGGCGTAAACGATCTGTTCTTCATTTCGGCCGGTATTTTTGTCGCGCTGATCGCGCTGATCTGGATCACGCGGCCGGAACGGGCAGGCGGCGATGCGGGAGCGGCGGCGGCCGCGGCACATTGAGGGGGGCGTTTGTGGTGTTGCTTTAGTTCGACACCGCTCCACCAGAGGGCATGATCAAAACGGGATCGCTCGATGGCGATCCCGTTTTTTTATTGTCCGCGCCGGGCTGGCAAAACGGCGACCTCTAGCTCTCCGTCGTCACGATCAGACGGTCGGGCGCGAGCACGCCTTCGCCCGGCTTCGCGACCCCCAGAAGCCGCCCCTGCGCCGAGTACACCCTCACGCGCGGGGCATTCACCGCGTCGGCGGCGATCGTCAGCGACGACAGCTTCAGGCGCTGGCCATGAAGGAAGCGGCGCGTGTCATCGTCGTTCAGACAGACCTGCGGGAACGTCGACAGCAGCGCGTCGACCGGTTGCAGCCATGCGTCGCGTTCGAGTTCAGTCGCGTCGGACAACGCGTCGAGCGTGACCGAATGCTCGAGCGTCAGCGCGCCGACGCCCGTGCGCCGCAGCGCGACCAGATGCGCGCCGCAGCCGAGCGCTTCGCCGATATCCTCGGCAAGCGTGCGCACATAGGTGCCCTTGCTGCACGTCACGCGAAACGTCACATCCGGCAACGCGCACGCAATCAGCTCGAGCGCGCGAATCGTCACCTGCCGCCCTTCCCGTTCGACCGTCTGGCCGGCGCGCGCGTACTCGTACAGCGGCTTGCCATCGCGCTTGAGCGCCGAGTACATCGGCGGAATCTGAACGATCTCGCCGATGAATTTCGGCAAAGCCGCCCGCACCGCAGCTTCGTCGCAGTCGACGGCACGGATGTCGAACGCCTCGCCTTCGGCGTCGCCTGTGGTCGTGCGGATACCGAGGCGCATCGTCGCCTCGTAGGTCTTGTCGGCTTCGAGCAAGTCTTGCGAAAACTTGGTGGCCTCGCCGAAACACAGCGGCAGCAGGCCGGTTGCCAGCGGATCGAGCGTGCCGGTGTGGCCCGCCTTTTTCGCCAGATAAAGACGTTTCGCGCGAACCAGCGCGTCGTTGCTCGACAGGCCGAGCGGCTTGTCGAGCAGCAGCACGCCATCGAGCGCGCGACGCGGCACGCGGGGGCGTTGAGGTGCGGTCATGTCGAGGGAGGCAGAACGTTCGGGAAATGCGAAAAAAGGCGCCGCGCGCTACATGGAACGCCACGGCATGGCAGACGCTCAGTCGTCTTTCGCGCGCGTGGAATTTGCCTCGTCGATCAGACGCGACATCTCCACGGCGCGCTCGATCGTCTTGTCGTAGTGGAAATGCAGCGTCGGCACCGTGTGGATATGCAGGCGCTTGAACAGCAGATTGCGCAGGTGGCCGGCAGCGTGCGTCAGCGCTTCGAGCGTTTGCTGCGGGTCGCCCGTCAGCGTCGTGAAGTAGACCTTTGCGTGCGCGTAGTCGGGCGTTAGCTCGACGCTCTGAAATGTGACGATGCCGATGCGCGGATCCTTGACCTCGCGCAGAAGCTCAGCCAGGTCGCGCTGGATCTGATCGGCGATCTGCACGTTGCGATTGGGAGTAGTACGTTTCTTAGGCATGGTGTTGTGTGCTCCGCTAAGACGGATGCAAAAAATTGGTTCGCGCGAGCCGTGTTCGATATTCGTTCGATACGACGGCGTCGCGGTCGCCGCGGCGGGGTGAGAGTCCATTTGCGACGAACGCGGCAACCAAGCCAGCAACAAACTCGACACTGTGGGCTCAAAAATAACGGGCGGAGCGGGCGTCAAGCCCGTTCCGCCCGCTGTGCCGTGCCGCGCGAATTACAGCGTACGCGCGACTTCGGTGACCTCGAAGACTTCGAACTGATCGCCTTCGACGATATCGTTGAAGTTCTTGATCGACATACCGCACTCGAAGCCCTGACGGACTTCTTTCACATCGTCCTTGAACCGCTTGAGCGAATCGAGTTCGCCCGTGAAGATGACGACGTTGTTGCGCAGCACGCGCACCGACGACGAGCGCTTGACGAAACCATCCGTGACCATACAGCCGGCCACCGTGCCGACCTTCGGCACCTTGAATACCTGGCGTACTTCGACCGTGCCCGTCACGACTTCGCGCTTCTCCGGCGCCAGCATGCCCGACATTGCTGCCTTCACGTCATCCACGGCGTCGTAGATGATGTTGTAGTAGCGGATGTCGACGCCATTAGCTTCCGCGAGCTTGCGAGCCTGCGCATCCGCGCGGGTGTTGAAGCCAATGATGACCGCCTTCGACGCCGTCGCGAGATTGACGTCCGACTCGCTGATGCCGCCGACCGCTCCGTGCACGATCTGCACGCGTACTTCGTCGGTGGAGAGCTTCTGCAGCGACTGCACCAGCGCTTCCTGCGAACCCTGCACGTCGGCCTTGACGATGAGCGGCAAGTACTGCACTTCGCCCTCGCCCATCTGCTCGAGCATGTTCTCGAGCTTCGCGGCCTGCTGCTTTGCGAGCTTGACGTCGCGGAACTTGCCCTGACGGAACAGCGCAACTTCACGCGCCTTGCGCTCGTCCGGCATCACGATCACTTCTTCGCCAGCCTGCGGCACTTCCGACAGACCCTGGATTTCGACCGGAATCGACGGACCCGCGGACTTGGTCGGCTTGCCGGTTTCGTCGAGCATGGCACGCACGCGACCGTAGGCGCTGCCTGCCAGCACGACGTCGCCGCGGTTCAGCGTACCTGACTGGACGAGGATCGTTGCGACCGGACCCTTACCCTTGTCAAGCTTCGCTTCGATGACGAGACCCTTGGCCGGCGATTCGACCGGTGCCTTCAGCTCCAGCACCTCGGCCTGCAGCAGCACGTTTTCGAGCAGATCGTCGATGCCCGCGCCGGTCTTCGCCGACACCGGCACGAACGGCGAGTCGCCGCCGTACTCTTCCGGCACGACGCCTTCCGTGACGAGCTCCTGCTTCACGCGCTCCGGATTCGCTTCCGGCTTGTCGATCTTGTTGATCGCGACGACGAGCGGCACGCCGCCAGCCTTCGCGTGGGAGATCGCTTCCTTCGTCTGCGGCATCACGCCGTCGTCGGCGGCCACCACCAGGATCACGATATCGGTCGCCTTCGCACCGCGGGCACGCATTGCCGTAAAGGCTTCGTGACCCGGCGTGTCGAGGAACGTGATCACGCCGCGCGGCGTTTCGACGTGGTAGGCGCCGATGTGCTGCGTAATGCCGCCCGCTTCGCCTGCCGCAACCTTCGCGCGGCGGATGTAGTCGAGCAGCGAGGTCTTGCCGTGGTCGACGTGGCCCATCACCGTGACGACCGGCGGACGTGGCAGCGCTTCGGCGTCGCTCGCTTCGCCTTCGACCAGCATGGCTTCCGGATCGTCCAGCTTCGCCGCGAGCGCATGGTGGCCCAGTTCCTCGACGATGATCATCGCCGTTTCCTGGTCCAGCATCTGGTTGATCGTGACCATCTGGCCGAGCTTCATCATCACCTTGATGACTTCCGAAGCCTTCACCGCCATCTTGTGCGCGAGATCCGCGACCGTGATGGTTTCCGGCACATGCACTTCACGCACGATCGGTTCGGTCGGCGCCTGGAACGTGGTGTTCTGCTCCTGATGCTTGCCACGCCCCTTCGGACCGCCGCGCCAGCCACGATCGACGCCGCCGCTCGAATCGCCGCGCGTCTTGATGCCGCGGCGCTTCGCTGCGTCGTCCTGCCAGCCGCTCTTACCGCCGCCCGGCTTCTTCTTGTCGCCCGCCGACGGTGCGCTCGCGGGCGCCGGAGTCGCGGCGGTTGCCGGCTTTCTCGCTGCCGGGCGCGCCGGTGCTTCACCAGCCGGACGCGCCGGCTTGTGCAGCGTGCCCTTGGCTTCGGCCGCCTTGGCCGGCTCGACGGGCTTCGGTGCCGGTTCCGGCGCCTTCACCTGCGCCTTGCGCGGCGTGTTCATCATTTCGCGAATCGCGCGCGCTTCGGCTTCGGCCGCCGCGCGGCGCTTGGCGATTTCTTCCTGTTCGGCGCGCGCCTTTTCGGCGGCCACGCGCGCGGCGTCTTCCGCTTTCTTCGCGGCTTCGCGTTGCGCGGCGCGTTCCGCTGCCGCGCGTTCGTCGTCCTGCTCGTTTGCCTTCTCGGCAACCGGTGCAGCGGCTTTCGCCGCCGCCTGCTGGGCCTTCTCGCGAGCCGCCGCCTCGGCCGCAGCCGATGCGCGCTTCTTTGCATCTTCTTCCGCGCGCTGACGCTCGGCTTCCGCGGCCTGCTCGCGCGCCTGACGGTCGACTTCTTCGCGCTCGAGCTGTTCCTGGCGCGCCTTCAGCTCCTGCGCCTGCTTTTCGAGCAGCTCAGCTTCGTGACGTGCTTCTTCCTCACGACGCTGCAGTTCGAGATCTTCTGCGTCCGCGTTCTCGGCCACATGATTCGATGCATCCCCGCCTTCCGCGACAGTCTCGTCGCGGCGGACGAACGTGCGCTTCTTGCGCACCTCGACCTGAATGGTGCGAGCTTTGCCCGTCGCATCGGACTGCTTGATCTCCGACGTATGCCGTTTCGTCAGCGTGATCTTGCGCTTGTCTGCATCAGTCGAGCCGTGAGACTTGCGCAAGTGGTCGAGCAGACGCGCCTTGTCCGTTTCGGACAAGGCGTCGGCTTCGCTCGCTTTTGTGACGCCAGCTGCCTGCAGCTGCTCAAGCAGCACGCCTGCAGGCATTTTCAGTTCCGCGGCAAATTGGGCTACGTTGTTACTCGCCATTCATTCCTCTTAATGCAAGGACCGATTCCTTGCGGTTAGCATCGGGTCATGCGGCCTGACGGCCGCGTTCAATTCAGTGCGCCATGGTCATTTCTCACTGGAACCAGTGTTCACGTGCTTTCATGATCAACGCCTTAGCGGCATCCTCTCCCATCCCAGTCATCTCGACCAGTTCATCCACGGCCAGCTCGGCGAGTTCGTCGCGCGTCTGGATCTGATGTTCGGCCAGTTTCGCGAGCAGGTCGGCGTCCATGCCGTCCAGGCTCTTCAGGTCGAGCGCTACATTCTCGACCTTTTCTTCGTTCGCGATCGCCATCGTCAACAGCGCGTCGCGCGAGCGGTTGCGCAGTTCGTGAACGGTGTCTTCGTCGAATGCCTCGATTTCGAGCATTTCGTTGAGCGGCACGTAGGCGATCTCTTCGAGGCTCGTGAAGCCTTCGTCGATCAGGATATCGGCGACTTCCTCGTCGACATCGAGACGCGCCATGAACAGGTCGCGCAGGACGCCGCGCTCCTGATTCTGCTTCTGCGCAGATTCGTCCGGCGTCATGATGTTGATCTGCCAGCCGGTGAGCTCGCTGGCAAGCCGCACGTTCTGGCCGCTGCGGCCGATCGCAACCGCGAGTTCGTTCTCGTCGACGACGACGTCCATCGAATGCTTTTCTTCATCGACGACGATCGACTGCACGGCTGCCGGCGCGAGCGCGCCGATCACGAACTGGGCGGGGTCTTCCGACCATAGCACGATGTCGACGTTTTCGCCACCGAGCTCGTTGCGTACGGCCTGCACGCGCGAGCCGCGAATACCGACGCAGGTGCCGATCGGATCGATGCGCTTGTCATAAGCCACCACGCCGATCTTCGCGCGCACGCCCGGATCGCGAGCCGCCGCCTTGATCTCGAGCAGGCCCTGCTCGATTTCCGGCACTTCCATCTCGAACAGCTTCATCAGGAATTCCGGCGCCGTACGCGACAGCTCGATCTGCGGACCACGCGCGGTGCGGTCGACCTTCGCGATATACGCGCGCACGCGGTCGCCCACCCGAAGGTTTTCCTTCGGGATCAGCTGGTCGCGGCGCAGCAACGCTTCGACGCGGCCCGATTCGACGATGAAGTTGCCCTTGTCGAGGCGCTTCACCGAGCCGGTCATGATGTGTTCGCCGCGCTCGAGGAAGTCGTTCAGGATCTGCTCGCGCTCGGCGTCGCGCACCTTCTGCAGGATCACCTGCTTGGCGGCCTGCGCGCCGATACGGCCGAATTCGATCGACGGCACCGGCTCCTCGATGAACTCGTCGAGCTGAACATCGGGCTGCTGCTCGCGCGCCTCGAACAGCAGAATTTCCTGATCCGGTTCCTGCAGACCTGCTTCGTCCGGCACCACCTTCCAGCGGCGAAACGTTTCGTGCTCGCCGCTTTCACGGTCGATGTGGACGCGGATATCCGCATCTTCTTCGAAGAGTTTCTTGGAGGCCGAAGCGAGAGCCGCTTCGAGCGCGGCAAATACCACGTCCTTATCGACATTCTTCTCGCGTGCCAGCGCATCCACCAGCATCAACACTTCGCGACTCATTGTTTGCGGCTCCTAAAGTCAACTTTCGGAACAAGGCGCGCCTTGTCCATGTCCGCGAGCGTGAAATCGAGCATCGCGGCCCCTTCTTTTCCTTCAAATTCCAGACCGATCGTCTCGCCTTGCGGAGCATGCAAAATGCCCCGGTACGATTTCCGACCGTCCAATGGCTTTTTCAGTGTGATAACCGCTTCGCTGCCCGCGAAACGTTCAAAATCCGCCAGCTTCTTCAGCGGGCGATCGAGACCGGGTGACGATACTTCGAGCCGCTCGTAATCGATATTTTCGACCGTCAGAACGTGCTGGAGCTGACGCGTGACTTTCTCGCAGTCTTCGATTGCGATGCCGGCTGGCTGGTCGATATAGATACACAACATGCCGCGCCCGGTGCGCTCGAGATCGACGAGCTCGTAGCCGAGTCCCACGACCGTGGTTTCAATCAGTTCCGTCAGTTGCACAGTGCCCTCTTAGATGTTCGCGCAGCGAGCCTCGCCTCTTCTGCAAACAACCAATGCGGGCCGCGCGCCAAGCCGGCGCACGTTCGTGCGAACCCGAGATGCCGAACCACGATGAACTGAGCGGCAAAAAAAAATGGGCTGAACGCCCATCATCTTATTGCCGGTGGTCGCACCTGAGCCGCACATGAAACCGTACGCCCAGCGACTTCGCGATTGTAGCCATTTTCCGGCCCAAACGCAATCCGCGGAACGCCGGGCGATGCGCATTTCCGCTTGATTTGATAGGAATCTTTCGACAATGTGGCGGCAAATCCGGGCTTTTGCAAGGTCGCCCGAGCCGTCGGGAAGGGGAGCCGGACGGGCTACGCCAACACTTTGCGGCGATGCGTCCTGTCGGTCTTCAGCGCAGTTTCGCACGGCGTTTGACGCATCGGAACGCCGTGCGAACGCGGCAAACAAGAGGCGGCATAAAATCGCCAAAAACGATAAACGGCTCGGCCGGGAAGCACTCGACATTGCTAGTCAGTATGCAGTATGACTCCCGTGAGGCAATGGCTGGGCCGCCGCAAGGAATCAAGCGCGGGTTAGCATTGCAGCCAGAGCAGCACAGTGCGGACACGGCCGCTCCCGGCGATTTCCGGCACGGAGGCCAGCATGGAAGACGACAGCACGCTGTGCGTCCGTCTCGATGTACACAAGGACTCGATCACAGTCGCGTATGCGCCGGGCTCGGGCGAAGTCGAACTGCTGGGCAAGATCGGTATGACGCAGACTGATATCGATCACCTGTGCAGGCGCCTGCAGTCGAATGTGCGGCACATCTGCGTTGTCTGCGAGGCCGGTCCATGCGGCTACGGACTTTACCGGCAGTCCGTGCAGAAGGGATTCGGGTGCATCGTGTGCGCCCGATCGCCGATTCCGAAAAAACCGGGTGAACGGGTCAAGACTGAGCGGCGTGATGCGATCAAGCTTGTGCGGTCTTTGCGCGCCGGTGACCTCTCCGCGGTGTACGTGCCGAGCGACGACGACGAAGCGTTCCGCGATCTGGCACGGACGTGGGTGGCGCCAAAGACGACCTGAAGCGCGCACGGCAACGCGTGAAGGCCTTTCTACTCTCGCTTGGGACGAGTAAGCCGCGACCAGGCTACGCAACGGACTACTGCATCCGACTTGCGGTTCCAGATAGCGGCAGGCTCATTGGGCGGACATCTGTAGTGCGGTACCCAACCCGCGGATATCAGCTTGATCCACCGCCGAAATGTACTGCTACGCCGCCCTGAGGAAATTCCGGCAACATGAATTCGAGAAACTAAAAGCCCGATCCCGATTGACACCGGGAGCATATCAGCCTGGCAGGTCATGCGAACTGCACCAAAGGGTATGGCCGTTCAACGGCCACCCCTCAAACGCGGTACAGCGCCCCGCTCAACGGCCGCGCGAGCGACCGCGCGCCGTGCCGCCGCCACGATTCGCGCCGCCCGAACCCGCGTTGCCGCCGGCACGGTTGGCGTTGCCGCCACGATTGCCGCCCGGCCCGCGATTGCCGCCGCTGTCGCCGGACGCGCCGGCACGCTTGCCGCCAGTGCGCGCACGGTTGCCGTTGGGCGACGACGCGCGGTTGCCGTCGACGTCGCGGCCGCGCTGCCCCCCGGCGCCGCGATTGCCCACACCGACACCGGAACCAGTGCCGCCCCCCATGCCCGCGCCGAAGCCACCGCCCGCCGCGCCACGGCGACCCTGTCCGCGCGGCTGCTGCTCGAAGCGGCTGTGCGACATTAACACCGGCTCGCGGTTGATAAAGCCCATCGACGTCTGCATCGGATCCGGCTGACGACGCTCCGGCGCCGCATTGCGGCTACCGCGCTCCTCAGCCGGCGCCTTCAGGCCGACCGATGCCATCAGTGCGCGCACCTGATTGTCCTCGAGTTCTTCCCAGCGGCCGCGCTTCAGACCACGCGGCAGGGAGATCGGGCCGTGGCGCGTACGGATCAGCCGGCTGACCATCAGGCCGGCCGCTTCGAACATGCGGCGTACTTCGCGATTCCGCCCTTCGGCGAGCGCGACGTGGTACCAGTGATTCGTGCCTTCGCCGCCGCCGTCGCGGATGC
The DNA here is from genome assembly GCF_014397655.1 of Paraburkholderia sp. UCT31. Classification (NCBI taxonomy): domain Bacteria; kingdom Pseudomonadati; phylum Pseudomonadota; class Betaproteobacteria; order Burkholderiales; family Burkholderiaceae; genus Paraburkholderia; species Paraburkholderia sp. UCT31. Next base: position 124,103 of record NZ_VZQP01000003.1, on the reverse strand, counting down.
GCAAGAAATTCGCCGGGCCGTCCTCGAGTTCGACGCCGTTTAGCAGCTTCTGACGCATACCCTCGGCGAGTTCGCCGACGACACGCACCGCGTATTCGCGCTCGACGCTATAACGCGGATGCATGAACCGGTTCGCGAGATCGCCCGAGGTGGTCAGCATCAGAAGACCTTCGGTGTTGAAGTCGAGACGCCCGACCGCGACCCACTTGGCGGTTTTCATCGGTGGCAGCTTGTCGAACACCGATGGACGGCCTTCCGGGTCCGCGTGGCTGACGATTTCGCCGGTCGGTTTGTGGTACAGCAGCACGCGCGGCGGCTTGCTGGCGAGCCTGCGCTTGACCGGCTTGCCGTTGATGCGGACCTGGTCGGTCGGCATGATGCGCTGGCCGATGTGCGCCGGTTCGCCGTTCACCGACACGCGGCCGGCGATGATCAGCTCTTCCATGTCGCGGCGCGAGCCCATGCCCGCCTCGGCGAGCACCTTGTGCAGCTTCGGCGCGTCGTCATCGGGCGACAGCACGCGCTTCGGGCCCGCTGCCTGGCCACGGCGCAGCATCGGCGCGCGTACGCCGCCAGTCGTGGTGTTGTCGGCATCGAATGCGGGCGACGTCACGTATGAGAACAGATCGTCCTGAGCTGACTCCGCGGCCGCATCGGCGCCGCGGCGATTCTGGCGCTGGCCCTCACGTTGACCTTCGCGCGGCTGACGTTCGCGCTGGTCTTCGCGTGATACGCCCTCGCGCTTCGCACCGCCAGCGTTACGACGCCCGCCCTGTTTCGCGCCCGCGTCCTTGCGCGGCGTGCGCACCTGGGCGACGACCTCGCCGTCCGGCGGCGTTTCGGCGACGACCGGCGCGCCTTGCGCGGGCGCGCCCTCGGCTGCCTTCGTCTTCGCGCCGGCGCGGCGTCGCGCGATCAGGCTGCGCGGCCCGCGACGCAGACCGCGGCGGGGGCGCTCTTCGCCCTCTGCTTCCGGGCCATGAGCCGGGCGCTCGCCCTCGCCTGCCGCCGCTTGCGTAGTGCGTTCGTCGGTCCGCGCCGACGGCACGGGGCGCTCGGATTCGGACGAATCGGTGTCGTGGGTATGTGTCAAAACAACCTCAAAATGTCAGGTCGCGCGCGCCCGTTGCGGGCGCGGCAAAAAAGTTCGGTTACGTCAGGCGCTGCGCGACTCGGTTTCGTCGTCGGTCAGAAAACCTGCGTCCTGCGCGGCATCGCGGCGATCCTCGGGATCGCCGTGCGCCGCCTCGATCGGATTCGGCTCGGCAGCGTGCTCCGTATTGCGAGCTACGCCCGAGCCGTGCGCGGGTGTTGCCGGATCGGTCTGGGCGACCGGATCGTAATGCTGTGCCGAGCCGGCGACGCTGGCATGCGCTGCCGCGGGTGCCGGTTCGGGCTGTTGTTGCGTGTCGTGCGGCGCGCTCGACGCGTCTGACGCATTCGTCGTGCCGGCCTGCCCGGTCGCTTCCGCGGGGGGCTCCGGTTCGAGCGTCGACTCGGCTACCGTCTCGGGAGGCGCTGCTTCAAATCCCGACGCGGCGTGCTGCGCCGCTTCCGGCGGAGCCGGCTCGCCAGCCTCACCCGCGATGTCGTGCCCGGCATCCTGCACCGGCTGCTGCATGCTTTGCGCGTCGCCCTCGGCAAACTCGATCGCATGCTGACCCAGCAGATCCGCGTTCAGTTGTGCGGACGGATCGGCAAGCGGAGGCAACTCGTCAAGCGCCGTTAGACCAAGGTCATCGAGGAACTGGCGCGTGGTCGCATACAGCGCCGGACGCCCCGGCACGTCGCGATGACCGATCACCTCGATCCAGCCGCGATCCTCGAGCTGCTTGACGACCTGCGTATTCACCGTCACACCGCGAATTTCTTCGATATCGCCCCGTGTCACCGGTTGCCGGTAGGCAATGATCGCGAGCGTTTCGAGCACCGCGCGCGAATATTTCGGCGGTTTTTCCGGATGCAACCGATCCAGGTACGAACGCATCGCGGGCTTGCTTTGAAACCGCCAGCCCGATGCCAGCCCGACCAGCTCCACACCGCGCCCAGACCAGTCCCGCTTCAGGTCTTCGAGCAAGGTCCGAACAGTGTCCGCCGACACGCCGTCGGCAAAGAGCTTGCGCAACTCGCCGAGCTTTAACGGCTCCTGCGCGCAGATCAAGGCAGTCTCGAGGACGATCTTCGCCTCTTGGGTATTCATGCAGCTAGGTCAGACCCTGTGGTCAAAGAACCGGATCAAACAGACGATGTGGAACTGAAGACGCGCTCGCCCGATTCTGATCGGTCATATTGATGGGAGCACGCACCGGGGGGTGGCGAACAGACTTATCGAGCCAGACCCAGCCGGACGGAGCGGCGAAATTCCTGAAAGGAATCGCGTGACTGAGCGCCATATTACGCAAAAACGACCGGGGCGTAAAGCCGCGATCTGCCGTGCATCTTCTGCTGCGGCGCCGACCGGTGTAGCCGCGCCCGCCCGGGTCGAGTCGACAGCAAGAAGATTCTCACGATTCGCGGCTTTTCGCCGCTCGCGGTGCGTCAACACGAAGCGCGGGGGGCGTACGAGGCCGCATGATCAGGCCCCGGCGTGGCGCGCCAGAAACCGCGTCAAGCGCTCGACGCCGGCATCGAGCCGCACCGTATCGCACGCATAGCACCAGCGCACGAACCCCTCGCCCTGCGGCCCGAACGCGCTGCCCGGTGCCACGCCGAGCCCGACCTCCCGCACCATCGCCTTGCACAAATCGAGACTGCGCGTCGAGCCCGGCATCGAGAAGAACAGATACATCGCGCCCAGCGGGGCCTTCACATCGACGCCGGGAACCGCCGACAGCGCGCGCACCAGATGATCGCGCGACGTCCTCAGGTCGCGCACCAGCTGCTGCGTAAAACGCTCGCCCTGCTCGAGCGCCGCGATGCCCGCCTGCTGCACGAACGACGGTGCGCACGACGTGTTGTACTCGACCAGCTTCGCCAGGTCGTCCATCAACGCGGTCGGCGCGACGATCCAGCCGAGCCGCCACCCCGTCATCAGCCAGGCTTTCGAGAACGAATTCACGCAGATCACGCGTTCGCCGCGTGTCGCGAGGTCGAGAAACGATGGCGCGGTGCGCACACCGGCCGCCTGGGCGGCGTCATCGCCGGGATAGTAGAGCCGCTCATAGACCTCGTCCGCGACGATCCAGATGCCGTGCCGCCGGCAGTGTTCGAGCACGCTGCGCTGGTCGTCGCGACTCATCACCCAGCCGGTCGGGTTGTTCGGCGAGTTGATCATCAGCATCTTCGTGTCAGGCGTCAGCGCGCTCAGCAATCGCCCGACGTCGAGCTCCCAGCCGCGTTCGCCGTAGCCGAGCGCGACGGTTTCGACATGCGCGCCGAGAATCTTCGGGATTTCGACCAGATTCGGCCATAGCGGCGTCACCGCGACGACGCGGTCGCCGCCGCCGACCACCAGCTGCGCGGCGAGCATCAGCGCGTTGACGCCCGCGCTCGTGACCGCGACGTGCTCGGGCGACGTCGCCCCGTGCAACTCGCTGACGTAGCCCGCAAGTGCCGCGCGCAATGGCGCGATGCCGAGATTGTGCGTGTAAAACGTCGCGCCGGCGGCGAGCGCGGCGCTCGCGGCGTCGCGAATGAATGCGGGTGTGACGCGATCGGACTCGCCGAACCAGAACGGCAGCACGTCGTCGACGCCGAAACCGGCGTTCGCGACTTCACGGATTTGCGATGGACGCAGCGCGCGTACGGCGTCGCGCGCATTCGGGATGGAGGGCACGGGCAGGTCCAATTCGCTCATCGAGGCTTCCGGGTGGGTGAAGGATAAGAGGCTCGAAGCGCAACCGCGAAGGCGTGCGCGATGAAGATGGTAGTTTAGCGCGCCGGGTAACCGGACAGCGGCGCAGCGAGTAGCGGTAGGCGGCGTGTGGGCGGCGGGCCGCGCCCGGCGCCAATCCACCAGTCGAACGGATCGCAGGCGATCCCGCCCGTTAATTCAACTCCTCGGCCCGGCCCGGCAACTGGCGGATCAGATTCCACACCGCCTCGGCCGCGGGCGACAGCGACCGGTCGCGCCGCCGCACCAGTTCGACGAGGCGTTCCGCGCGCGGCACCAGCGGACGCGCGACCAGCGACGCCCCCGCCGGCAGCGGCAGCGCGAGCCACGGCAGCACGCTGATCCCGACGCCCGCCTCGACGAGCCCGAACACCGTCGCCGAATGGCCGAGTTCCTGCACCACGGTGGCGTTCACGCCCTGCGCCTGCATCACGGCATCGATGAGGGGGCGGCTGCCGGACGCATAATCGAGCATCACGAGTTGCTCGCCGTCGAGGTCCTTCCACGTAACCTGTTTGCGCGCGGCGAGCCGGTGATCGTCACGCGACACGATGCAGAACGAGTCCGTCATCAGCGTCTCGCTGAGCAGATCGCCGTCGGAGAACGGGCCGATGATCACGCCGAAGTCCACTTCACCCGACTTCACCTTGCGCACTACGTCGCTTTGCACGTCGTCGCGCAGCCCAAGCGTCACATAAGGAAACTGCTGTCCGCACGACGCGACTACGCGCGGCATCAGCCGGCACGCGACGGTCGGGCTCGCCGCGACCACCACGCGTCCGCGGCGCTGCTCGCCGATTTCGCGGATCTCGCGCAACGCGTCGTCGAGATCCCCCAGCAGTCGCGACACACTCGCCACGAGGTTGCCGCCTACGTCGGTTAGTTGCACTTCGCGCGTCGTGCGATCGATGAGCTTCAGGCCGATCTCGCTTTCGAGCTCGCGTACGCAGCGACTGACCGCCGACTGCGTGAGGCCGATCTCGTCGCCGGCCCGACTGAAGCTTTGCAAGCGCGCCACCTCGATGAAAACCCTGAGCTGTCGCAGCGTCACATTCATTTGTTCACCTCATCAATAGCGCAGCTTGATGCGCATTGTACGACCAAATACATGCGGCATAGCACCGTCCACGCGGCCGCTGCAATGCAGCAAAAAAGCGCGAACGCACGCCGGCCGGGCTTTTCTGCCCCAGATTGGTGATTGTCCCGATTTGCGAGATGGGTTTTTTGGATTCTTATACGGCCCTGGTTGGCGCCCGCGTTGGCCCGCCGCCACGGGGCTTTCAGGCAATCGGCAGCAGATTGGCACACTTCGTGCGTTGTGAAACGCACAGGGAGGGCGCCATGATTTCCGACGGCAATCCGTGGCAAGCCCGTCCCCTTTGGCACTCGCCTATCGAGTGCGTGAAGAGTGCGCGGCGCGGGGCAGCGCACCGGAGTTAGCTTCGCTGAGGTGAAACATGATGCTGTTCGACGATTTGAGAGATAACGAGTGGGCGCTGGTCGAGGCTTTGTTCTGCGCCGAGCCGGCGCGCAGCGAACGGCGCGGTCGACCGCGCGTGGAAGCTCGGGCGGTGGTCAACGCCGTGCTTTGGGTGTTGTCGACAGGCGAAGGCTGGTCCAAGTTGCCGGGCCGCTACCCGTCCCCCCCGACTTGCCGCCGGCGCTTCGACGAGTGGCAAGCCGATGGCACGCTCGCTGAAATTGTGAAACGGCTTGGCACGAGCGGCCGCGAAATCTCGCTGCGCGGCCGGATCGGCGCAACGGCCGCGAAACCGCCGGCACCGCCGAGCCGCGACCGCCTACGCGGCGCGTTCTGGACCAATCCGGAATCGTGGCGCGCGCCGGTCAAGATGGCCTGACGCGAAACTACGCGGTCACCGGGCGCCTGTAGGCGCCCGGTTTTTTATCCAGCCGACTTTTCCACGATTGCGTGCGCGCCCACGAGCCGCCAGCATTTGACGGTCGCCGCGAGACGCTGTCTTCTCCGCTTCGCGCGCCCCTTTCGTCGCGCCTCCCGCACGACCGCCACAGCGCTCCTTGCGCGCTGCCTCAGACTGCCAAACTACCCGATAGCTCCGGGTGAAACATCCATTTACTATTAATTACAACGTGCTTTCGTCCCCCGGCATACGTTAATACTTATGCAAACAGGCCTTGAGTCGAGGGGCTCGAGGTTGAGGGGGATTTCGGAATGAAACCAATGTCACTGGTGTTGTGCGGCATTGTGATTTCATCGATGGCCGCGCCCGCAATTGCGCAACAACGCCCGCAAGGGTGGAACTGGCGCCCGGACCGCCAAGCCACGCTGGAAGCGTGGCAGCAGAGCGAGGCCCATAATCGCGACTTCACGCCGCCGACGCCGCGTGGCGATCTGCGCGGCGATATCGCCAGCAATGTGCGGGCACGGCCCGATGCGCCGCGTGAGGATCAGCGGCGGCGATGATTTGCTGAGTCGCCGCTCGGACGGCGCGTGGCGCGACGCGGTCGCCCAGTATCTTGCATTGCGCACTTACGATCGGGGAACCACCGGACGCGGCACCAGTCTGACTAACGCCATTAGCACAGCGTGGCAGTAGTAATTCCGGTATGCCCGTATCTTCGTGATACGGGCTTTTTTTCGCCCTCGAGGCGTTGATGGCATGAAAGGCGCGCAACGGCAACGACCTGCGCGGATCGCGTCGCCGCCTTGTCGATGGGAAACGGAGATTCGCCCCCGGACGCGCACGGCGACCGGTCGACGTCAGCGACGGCCCGCCGAGGGGGTGACAGGCCCGGGCGGACAGTGACTCAGTTCAGATAAGCGATGAACCTTGAGCTAAGATCTGACTTCGGCTGTCGCGGCGGACTGCGGTTCGGCCGCGCCGAGAACATAATCGTTCATGCGTTGCGCTGTCCATGTGAGCAGACGCTCGTCGTGCTCGAGCCGCGCAAACTCCGCTTTGCCGCGTTCGGTGAGCACCGCGATGTCGACGGGAGCATGAAAGCCTGGCGCCGGTGCGACGGTTCGCTGACGAACGGTGTCCATCAGCCCCAGCGCGCGAAGATATTGGAAGACACCCGGCCTTCTGGCCCAGGGAACCTGACGATATTGCGCTCGCCGCAGCCCTTCAAGTACCGCTTCGTTGGAATACGTGGTCATCTCACTTCTTTCTTAAAGTGCAGCTATGACACATTCATGCCCACGCGTCACTGCGCCACCGGCGACGCGCGTAGCACCCGCTCCTGGTCGGAAGCTCGCCGCCTGTCTGACGGCGGATTTCCGCCAGGTGCTGCCTGGTCTCGTTTTCGGAACCCCCGTCAGAACGGCATGTTAGCGTTCTCTCCATGAACCGACGATGCAACCGCCGCGGCGCGATGGCAGGCCCGTGGATTTGTCCCGAAAGACATACGTTACCCCATTTAAATTGATTCTATTCACTTTATTAGCGCTTTTTTTTGCAGCAATCGTGCTATGGAAACGTGCGCGCCGGCCGCTCATCGTCTGCATGATCGCGCTGTTCTGGCTGCTCGCGGCCGGCTGGCTGACCGCGCCACTGCTCGATCTGGCGCAGCCGCAACGACAGAGCGCCACGGCCGCCACCTTTGCGCCACGCACCGCGATCATCCTGCTCGGCGGCGGCACGGTCTACGACCACGACCACGTGCTGGTGCCACCGCGCGACGTACTCTCGCGCATCGAGGTCAGCGCGCAGAACTACGCGGCCTGCAAGCGCACGGCGAGCACGTGCCGGGTGATCGTCAGCGGCGGCAATCCGCAGCGGCATAGCGCGACCGAAGCCGACACCTACCTGCCCTATCTGCTGCGTCAGCAGGTGGCGCGCTCGGACATCGTGCTCGAGCGAAGCAGCCGCACGACCTATGAGAACGCGCGCAACGTCTCGGTTATTGTCGGTCAATCACATTACGACACGTTGATACTCGTCACCTCCGCGTATCACATGCCGCGTGCGCTGCTCGATTTTCAGCGCTTCGGCGTCGAGCCGCAGCCGCAGATTTCGAGCGCGCGGCGCGCGCGGATCGGCGTGCTGCCGCGCTTCGCCAATCTCGTGGCCGCGGAGATAGCGTTGCATGAGCTAATCGGCCTCGCGCAATTTCACCTGTATCGCGCGATCGGCTGGTTCTGACGAACGATGTAGGCCGCTCCGCTCTCGCACTCGCACTCGAGGACGTCGCGGTTTATTCAACCAGCCTCGAGCTATTACAAAACGTAACAAGTGTTGAGCACGGTTACAAAGCCATCGGCTGGAGAAGAGTTTGCTCGATAGAATGCATTGTCTTTCCCACTGGACAGGCAATACTCGGGTCCACCACCATTCTACGGAGGTAACGATGAAGAAAGTGTCCATGGCGATCCTGGTTTCCTTGTGTGCCGCAGCCGGCGCGGCTCACGCGCAGGACAACGGCATCACGACGAGCACCGATCCGGCGAAGGCCGCCGACGTCGAGCAGCGTGCGCAAGATTTGCAAAACCGCGAGCAGTCGATGGGAAGCGCACCGGCCACGCCGGCCAAGCATCACAAGATGGCTCCGCATCATCCGAAGAAGGGTGCCGACGCGTCGGGCACCTGAACGACTTCGCGGATCTCGCCTCGCGGCCTCGTCGTGAAGGTGAAAAAGCCGAAGCTGGCAGCGCCGGATTCGGCTTTTTTTATTTGTGCGACCCGCTCGCTGCTGGCAAGGCACTCCGAGCGCGCACCGGCTTGGCAAGCCGCCGGCGCTCTGCTCTCTGTATGCTAAAGTCGCGCACCGACCGGCGAGCCGCCGGCATCCCCTAACCCGTGCGCACCCTGGTGCGGAGGACAGCATGAGCAACATCCAGCTTGATATCGAATGGACCGAAGCAGCATCTCGCAAGATCGAAAAACTGATGCCGCGTGGCGGTCAGGAAGCGTACCTCGCGCTGCCGCCCGTCGAATGCCTGCCGATGGAAGGCGACGTGCTGTTTCTCGGCCCGGCTGGCAAGCAGGAGCCGTTCATTGTCGCGGAGCGCCAGTATCACCATGACGGCGACGCCGACTGGACCATCATCCTGATTCTCGATGTCCCGCAAGCAACCCACTGATCGCTGACGGCGCGCCGGCGGCCTCAGGGCCGCCCCACCTGTCCAGCGTGTCCGCGCGCCGCTGACGCCCGCGCCCGAATCCAGGCGATCTTCGACACCACGCGAATCTCCGCGTGCTCGATCCAATCCGCGGCCGCCTTCTTATAAGCCTGGATATGCGCGGATTTCGCATGCGCCGCGAGCGCATCCTGGCTTTCCCACCGCTCGGTGAACACGAACCGGCGCGGCTCCTGCACGTCGCGCCAGAATCCGCCCGGCAGAGCCGTGCCACGCCCGCCGCCCGAATGGCCGCATCAGCGCCTACAGCGGCACTAGCATGTGAGCACCGTCGGCCTGGAGTTTGGCGGGCGACCACTGGGCGCCCTGCTACCCTCGGCGTGGTACGGTAACTCATTGCGATTGAGAATCGGTTTCGCGCGTGGCAAGCGCGCGGGACGCTCCGGCGCATGACCGCAACGGATTGCCGCGCGGCCGTAGGCAGCCGTTTTGCAGACAATTTTCGCGCCCATGCGTTTGTGATAACCCGCACATTGTCGCGCGCTGCAAACTGCTAGACTCATTTTGACCAATTCGCCGGAGTCCAGCGTGGCTGGTACCGCCCTCCGTGTTCGCGGGACGCATTCGTTTCGTTCCGGCGGCGCTTCGGGTGTGCGAGCGCTACGCGCCGAACGGGTTTGCGTGCCCCTTCATTCCCTTGCCGCAACGATCCCATGTCAGCTTTCATGCCCGCTTCTATGCCATCCGTCAGCGAATTGACCGTGAGCGGCCTGCTCCCGCACCTGGTCCGCGACGAGTCGGGCTGGACCGCGACCTGGCGCGCGTTGACATTGCACAGCGTGTTCCAGCCGGTGCTGTCGGTCACGCATCAGTGCGTGGTCGGCTACGAGGGGCTGTTGCGCGCGTTCGATCCCGTCGGTCTGCCCGTCTCGCCCGAAGTATTGTTCTCGGGCACGCGCTCGGCCGCCGAAGCGCGCGAACTCGATCGCATCGCGCGCTGCCTGCATGTGGCGAACTTCATGGAGCAAGGCATCAGCACCGGGTGGCTGTTTCTGAACACGCGCCCACAGGTGTTCGAAACCGGCTGGCCGCAGCGCGCTTTCATCGACGAGTTGTCCGCGCATTTCGGGCTGCCGCAGGAGCGCATCGTGATCGAAGTGCTCGAGCAGCCCGCTGACGATGAATCCGCCGTCGCCAGCATGCTCGCCGCCTCGCAGCCGCGCGATTTTCTGATCGCGATCGACGACTTCGGCACCGGCTTCTCGAACTTCGATCGCGTGTGGCGCTTCCGCCCCGACATCGTCAAACTCGACCGCTCGCTCGTCGCGCGCGCGGGCAAGCGCGAGGGCGACGAATCGATGATCAGCCATCTGATCGCGATGCTCCATCAGTCGGGCACGCTCGTGCTCGCCGAAGGCGTCGAAACCGATGAAGAGCTGATGATCCTGATGCAGGCCGACGTCGATTTCGTGCAGGGGTTCTGGTTCGGTCAGCCAAAGAGCAGCGTGCTGGCCGCCTGCACGAAGGTGCCTGCGCTCGTCGCGTCGATCTGGAGCAAGTTCGCCGAATACGAGCGTGCGCACGCCGGCCACCAGCGGCTCGGGTTCGAGGGCTTCGCGGAAGCGGTGCTGGCCGCCGCCGACACCTACAAGGCGACCGGTGACCTCGAACAGGCCGCGCAAAAGGTCTGGCATCTGCCCGAAGCGCGCCGCGTGTTCCTCACCGACGGCCTGGGCGAGCAGACCCAGCCTTCGGTGACGGCGGCGTCGGTCCCGCCGCCTCCGAAGCGGCTCGCGCCGCTCTATACGGAGACGCGCAGCAACTGGTCGCGTCGCGCGTATTTCCGGCACGCGCTCGCGGCGCCGGGCCGCGTCGCGATGATGGGGCCGCATTATTCGCTCGCCGATGGTCAGGACTGCTACACCGCGGCGATCGCGTTCGAGCGCGACGGCACGCACGTGCTGTGCGTCGACTTCGTGCCGGAGGCGTCGCCGCCGGATGTGCGCACCGGCAGACGCGGCGCCGGGCGTTAGCGACCCACGCCGCTACTCGTGCACGCGGCCGCGCCCCGACTTGACCTCACTGCGCCTGGTCTTGCTGTCGAGCCGCCGCAGGTTCGACGCGCGGGTCGGCCGCGTCGCGACCCGATGCTTGCGGGTCACGCTGACGCTTTCGATCAGTTCATCGAGCCGCGCGAGCGCCGCCGCGCGGTTCATCTCCTGGGTCCGATGCTCCTGCGCCTTGATGATCACGACGCCGTCGCGTGTGAGCCGGTGGTCGGACAGCGCGAGCAGACGCATCTTCAGCACTTCCGGCAGCGACGAGGCACGCACGTCGAAACGCAGATGGATCGCGCTCGACACCTTGTTGACGTTCTGACCACCCGCCCCCTGCGCGCGCACGGCGGTCAATTCGATTTCGTTGGGCGGGACCGGATAGCGGGATGTCATGGGTGGTCGGCAAGGAAGATGCGTCAGTGTACAAGCGCTCGACGCGAGATGCCCGAACTCGCGGGAAGGCGGCGGAGCGCCCGGTGCGGCGCCCGGCGGCACCGGCTCGCGAACGCTACGAAAAAAACCATTTGCGTCGGCCCGACCGGTTCATCGATACTGGTTCTTTCGCTTACGGCGTAAATTCATATGAAAATCCGTCCCGGTTTCGTGCTCGAACTGGCCGTCAACTTTCTGCTGCCGTGGCTTGCTTACCGGCTCGCGTTGCCGCGGGTCGGCGAGACCGGCGCGCTAATCGCGTCCGCCGTGCCGCCGCTCGTGTGGAGCGCGATCGAGCTCGCGCGCTTCAGGCGCGTCGATGCGCTCAGCGTGATGGTGGTGGCGGGCATCGTGCTGTCGGTCGCGGCCATGGCGCTCGGGGGCAGTCCGCGCATGCTGCTGTTGCGCGAGTCGCTGGTGTCCGGCGCGGTCGGCGTCGTGTTCCTGCTGTCACTGCCGATGCGTCGTCCTCTGATCTTCTACCTCGCGCGCGCGACGGTCGCGCGCGAAATGGAAGGCGGCGCCGCGCATTTCGAGGCGCTATGGCGCGAGCGCCCCGGTCTCGCCACCGCGATGCGAACCATGACGCTCGTGTGGGGCATCGGGCTGACCGCCGAAACCGCGCTACGCGCGTGGATGGCGCTGACGTGGCCGATCGAACGCTTCCTCGTCGTGTCGCCCTTGATCGGCTACGGCATCTACGCGGGACTCGCGCTGTGGACACTGTGGTATCGCAGGACGATGCGCAGCCGCGTCGAGGCCATCGAGCGGGCGAGCGAGGTTGCCGGTTGAGCGCCGCTCGCACCACAAGTCCGCCACTTCGCTTTTTCTGCCTGCTGCCGCGCGATCAACGCGATGCTTCGGCAATCCGCGCGGCCAGCCCCGAATCACGCTGCGTCGGCGTCGCGATCGCCTGCGCGAGCACGGCCCGCGCGCCGATCACCTCGACGCGTTCGCGCGCGCGAGTAATCGCCGTATACACGAGCTCACGCGACAACACCCGGCTGAACGCCGACGGCAGCACCAGCACCGCTTGCTCGAACTCCGAACCTTGCGACTTGTGGACCGTCAGCGCGAACGCGGTGTCGTGCGGCGGCAGCGCGGCCGGCGACACCGCGCGCACACCGCCGTCGCCGGTGCGGAAGTACACGCGCAACGCGCCACCCGCGCCCGGCAGCGCAATGCCGATGTCGCCATTGAACAGACCCAGCGCGTAATCGTTGCGCGTCACCATCACCGGACGTCCGGAAAACCACTGCGCGCCGACCGCGAGCGTGACGCCCGCGGCGCGGCGCACCTCAGCCGCCATCGCCGCGTTGACCTGATCGACGCCGCGAGGTCCGAGCCGCGTCGCACAGAGGATGCGGAAGCGGTTGAGCGCGTCGAAGAGCGGCACTGGATCGGGCGTATCGACGGCGAGCGCCCTGGCAAGCGCGTCGGCGTACGGCGCGAAGCCACCGGCAAGTCTTGCGGTGGTGCGCTGGGCCAGCGTCGTGTGAGCGTCCTCGTGCAGCGCCGCGGCGCAGACCTCGGTCGGGTCGATCTCCAATACGTCGAGCGCCGCGCTCGGTGAGCCGTTGCGAATCGCGACGGACAAACGGCCGATCGGCGACTCGAGGCCGAACCGGTAGTTGCGCTCGAGCCAGACGACGCAGTCCGCGAGCGGGTTGCGTTCGATCGCCGATCGCTTATCGCGATCCGCCTGCTCGCCAGTCGCCGATGTCACGCCGTCACCGAACAGATCGCCCGACGCGGGTGACTCGAAGGTTTGCGGCGTCTCGGGCGGCGCAAATAAATCGTCCAACGGTGCTTCATCGACTTCACGCAACGCGCGCGGCAAAGCCCGCTCGAGCCGCGCCTCGTCGATGTCGAGCGCCTGCGCGACCCATTGCAATCCGCGCGCGCTCAACGCCGGCCGCGCGCTGAGTTCGGCGAACACTGCGCCGGCTTCGACCGCGGCGAGCTGGTCCTTGTCACCGAGCATCACGAGCCGCGTTTGCGGCCCGATCGCGTCGAGCAGATGCGTGGCCATCGCCACGTCGATCATCGACGCCTCGTCGATCACGACCACGTCATACGGCAACGGATTATCGCGATGATGCCGGAAGCGCCCGCCCGGCCCCGACCCCAGCAATCGATGCAGCGTGTACGAGGTCTGCGGCAAACGCGCGGCGAGTTCGGGCGGCAGGTCGCCCGCGCGCGCGAGCAACGCTTCCTGCATCCGTTGCGCCGCCTTGCCGGTCGGCGCCGCCAGCGCGATGCGCAAATCGGCCCGCGCATCGAGCAGACACGCAAGCACGCCGACCACGGTCGTGGTCTTGCCGGTTCCCGGGCCGCCGCTGACGATCGTCAGCCGCCCCGACAGCGCCATCACGGCCGCGACGCGTTGCCAGTCGACGTCGTCGTCTCGCGGCGGACCGAAGTAGCGCAGCAGGCGTTCGCGCAAAGCGGCGGGGGCGGTGTCGGCGTCGGCCTTCGCGGTGCTCGCCTCGCCCGTCGCATGCGCGACCAGGGCGTGGGCCAGGCGCCGCTCGTAGTCGTAGTAGCGCGCGAGATAGAGACGCCCCTGCGCGTCGATCACGAGCGGGCGCAACGCCGCCGCGCCCGCTGCGTCCGCTGCGCCATCGCTTGCCATGCCGCTCGCGAGCAGCGCCGCGCGCACTTCGGCGCTCGACGCGTCGAAGCGGCGCGCGAGCGTCGCGAGCGGCACGCACACGTGCCCTTCGGCGGTCGCGCGGCTCGCGGCGAACGCGCCGCGCGCCGCCCACTTCACCACCTCGGTCGAGGCGCCACCGCGCCGCGCGAGCATGCCGATACGGCGCGCGAACCCTTCGGCGAGCGCGATGCTGAAATCGGCCGGCGCGGGCAGGTTGACGCCGATGTCTTCGAGCCCGAGCGGCGCGGCCGCGCGCTCATCAAGCGTGCCGGGCGTGCTCATGCGCCACCTCCGATCATCGCCGCGTCGAGCAGCGCCACCAGTTCGAACGGCGCACGCCGCCTGTGCACACCGGCGGCACCGTCGACATCGCGCCAGTCGGGCCGCACGCCGCGCACGAACAGATACAGGTAGCCGCCGATATGCGTGTCGTATGCATAGTCGCGCACGCGCGTCTTCAGATAGCGATGCAGCGCGACCGTATAAAGCAGCGCCTGCAGGTGGTACGCGTGACTCGTCATCGCCGCTTCGAGCGGCGCGGCCGCGTAGTCGGCGGCGGTGTCGCCGAGATGGTTCGACTTCCAGTCGACGATCCAGAAGCGGCCGTCGTGCTCGACGATCATGTCGATAAATCCTTTGACGAACCCGCGCAGCACGCCGGGCTCCAGCGCGACGTCGGGATAGCCGTATTCGATCAGCAGCTCGCGCAGCGCCCGAAAATCCAGCGATGGGGCCGCGAACAGAAACTCGAGTTCGTTCAGGCGCCGACGCGGATCGAGCCGCGCGAGCGTCATGCCCGGCACGAGTTCGGTCGAGACGACGTCGGCGATCAGCCGATGCATCATCGCGGGCAAGCGCGCGGCGAGCTCGGGCGCGGCCGGCGCCGGACGCTCGCGCAGCGCGCCGCGGATCGCGTCGGGCCAGGTGCGCGCCTCGGTAAAATCGGCGAGTTCGAACATCCGATGCAGGCAATCGCCGGCCGCCGCGCCGCGCGGGAACGCGAGGATGTCGTCGTCGGCATGCGCCGGGGCGCTCGCCGCGGCGAGCGGCGTGAGCAGCGGCGCGGAGGGTAGCGCATCGGCGATTTCATCGTGGTCGGGCCGCACGTCTTCCTGCGGCGCGTGCGCATCCCCGCTCCTGCCGCCGGCCGCGATCAGCCCGCTGAAACTTGCCATGCGCCACTGATCGCGCAACGGCCGCCGATTCGCGCGCGCGTGCAGATGCGCGCCCTGATCCCGCAGACTTTCGAGCGGTACGCGGCGCGTCACTTCGGGCAGCGCCCGCAACGTGACCGGTCCGCCCGCGAGCGCCTGCCAGCTCGCCGCGAGCGCGGCTTCGTCGGGCGGCTCGGCGAGCCAGGCGTCGAACGTGTGGCCGCTGCCGCCGACGAGCCAGTTCAGCACGCTGCGCCGCGACTCCTTCGTCGAGCGCGACGACAGATACGTGCCCGCGACCAGGTAGCAGCGATACACCGAGCGGGTGAGCGCCACATAGACAAGCCGCGCGCGTTCCGCCGCCTGCTCGCGCACCGCGTAACGCGAGGCGCGCTCGGCTTCCTCTTCGTCGCAACCGTAGTGCAGCACCGCGTCGCCGCTGTCGTCGTGATACTCGCGCGCATCGGGCAAGCCCGACGAGGGCGGCTCGCGCAAGCCGCCATCGTTCAGGAACGGACAGAACACGACCGCGTATTCGAGTCCCTTCGATTTATGGACCGTGACGATCTGCACGAGGTTGCGATCCGACTCGAGCCGCAGTTGGGCCTCGTCACCGCCGCCCTGCTCGCGCTGCGCGGCGAGCCAGCGCAAGGTAGGCGCGATGCCGGGCTGGGTGGCCGCGCGCGCCTGTACGAGCTCGGCGAGATGGTTCACGTTGGTCAGCCGACGCTCACCGTCGACACCCGCGACGAGCCGCTGCGCGACGCGCAGCTCGCGCATCAGCGTGCGCCACATCACCGCGAAGCCGCGTTCGTGCCACAGCATCCGGTAGCGCGAAAAACGCTCGACCCAGCCCATCGCGTCGGCGGCGTCGAGCGCCGGCGCGGGTTCGTCAACGGCCGCGGCCGCGGGCGCATCGGCGACCTGCGTGAGACGCCACAGCGCGGCGGCATCGAGCCCGAGCCAGTCGGTGGCGAGCGCGGCGCGCAGGCGACGCAGATCGCCGGGCGTGTCGATGGCGGCCAGCACGCGCTCGATCTGCTCGGCGTCGAGCGTCGCGAACACCGACGCCTGCGCAAGCTCCACGCTGCCGACGCCCCACGCCGCGAGCACGCGTTTGACGAGGCTGCCCTGCCTGTGCGTCTGCACGAGCACGGCGATATCGCCCGGTGCGAGCGGCTTGTCGCCGATCGTCACGACACCTTCGCGCGCCCCTCGCAAAAGCCGCACGATCTCGGCCGCGCACGCTTCGCTCGCGGCGCGCTGCGCGCTGCGTTTGTCCAGCGGCGTTGCGCCGCGCGGCAACGTCCAGATGCGGAAATCGCCGCCGCTCGCGTCGGGATCGGTAAACGGCGCGCGGCGCCGCTCGCCCGCACGCACTGGCTGATAGTCGAGCCCGTCGAGCACGAACGCCTGGCGGTTCGCTTCGAAGATGCGGTTGCACGCCTCGACGATCGGTGCGGTCGAACGCTGGTTGACCGCGAGCGTGTAGCACGCGGACGCCGACTCGCGCGCCGCGAGATACGTATGCAGATCCGCCGCGCGAAAACTGTAGATCGCCTGCTTCGGATCGCCGACGAGGAACAGCGGTCCCGCCGGCGCGAAGATGCGGCTGAAGATCGCGAATTGCAGCGGATCGGTGTCCTGGAACTCGTCGATCAGCGCGGCCGGATAGCGGCTACGCAATGCATCGGCGAGCCAGCCATGCCCGGCCAGTGCGCGATACAGATTCGCGAGCAGATCGTCGAACGATACAACGCGACGCGTGCGCTTGCGCGCCACCAACTCGGCCGGCGCGTAGTCGAGCCATGTCTGCACCAGCGCGAGCCAGCGCGCGCGCTGCGCGGCCTCGGCGGCGACCACGGCCGCGGCCAGCGCGTCGGCATGCTCGAAGAACGGATGTGCGGGCGGCTCGAACTTGACCTTGGTTGCCTTCTTCAACGCCGACGCCGTCAGCTTCAGCGCGGCGCGCGGCGGCGGCGCATGGCAATCGCCCTGCGCGAAGTAGTCGGTCCACGCGGCGATCGCGGCGCTCACGTGATCGGGCTTGTGCGTGGTCTTGCTCAGGCGCTCCTGTGCCTCGGCCAGTAGCGCGACGATCGCGTCGCGTTCGGCCCACCAGATCGCGCACGCGACATCGAAGCCGGCCTGCGGATCGGCGCTTGCGCCGGCCGCGTCGACGCTGCCCCAGCGCAATTGCGCGAGCGGCTTTTTCAGGCGCCGGGCCAGCTGCTCGTCGAGCGACGCGGGACCGGCGCGCTTGGCCACCAGCCACGCGGCGAACGCCGGATGCGCATGCGCGACCGGCTCGACCTGCTCGCGCCAGAAATCGGCGGCGAGTTCGAAACGCAGCGCCGCGTCGTCGGCTTCCATCTCGAACGCGAATGGCATCGCGGCCGCGAACGGCGCTTCCTGCAAGGCGCGCTGACAGAACGCGTGGATCGTGTGGATCGCGGCCTGATCGAACGTGCGCAGCGCGCGGCGCACGACCTTCAACGCGGCCTCGCGCTCGATACCGCGCTCCGGCGCGAGCGTCGTTTCGAACAGCCGGCGGATGAACGGATCGTCGCCGTCGTCGTCCATCTCGATCGCGCGATGCAGTTCCGCGAGACGGCCGCGTATGCGCTCGTGCAGCTCCGCGGTCGCGGCCTTCGTGAACGTGACGACGAGAATCTGATCCGCGTTCAGGTTCTTTTCCAGCAGCAGCCGCACGTACAGCGCGCAGATGTTCCACGTCTTGCCGGTGCCCGCCGACGCTTCGATCTGGTTCACGCCGTCGAGCGGACATGCGAACACGTCGAGTTCGTCGGCGGCGAGGCTTTGATGGCGCAGCGCGTCGCTCATGAGGCGCTCCGCAAATGCTGGATCAGTGGCTTGAAAACGATCGCGGCGAGGCTGCCGAACGGCTCGTCGAGCGTGAGCGGTGTGCCGCGCAGCGCGATGCGCAACGCGGGGTCGTCGGATTCGCCGCGCACGCGGTCGTTGACCCATACGCCTTGCGCCGCCGATTCGCTTTCGCTGAGCCGCGCCCATGCGCTTTTCGGGAAGAAGCGCAGCGGCAGCCGGCGGCCGGCATTGAAGAGCGCAGCCAACGGCGCGAGTTCGTCGAGCGGAGCCGCGACGGGCGCGAGCTCGAAGCGCTCGCCGCTGCCGTGCCACACGGTGCGGCGCGGGCCGTCCGGCTGCGCCGCGCAATAGACCAGATGCGCGAGCCACGCGGACAGATAGTCGCGCGCGCTGGCTTTGGCATAACGAAAGATCACTTGTCCCGTTCCGGTCAGCAGGTTCAACGTGCCGCGCAAATGCAGCGGCGTTTCGGCGGACTCGAGCAACAGCGCGTCGTAGTCGCCAAACAGGGAGACGGCGCCGTCGGTGCCATCGCCGCCTTGCGGCCAGCGCGGCGAGACGTCGAGCACGAACGGCAAACGCTCGACGCCCGCGGCCACTTCGCGCCGCACGCTTTGCGCCAACTGCCGCAGCGCGGACAGCTCGCGCGCGCGCCAGACCGCGCCGGTCGCGCCGCCGGGCAACTCGGGGCTCGCCTCGGCGACGCGCTGCACGCGGCTATAGATCACCTCGTCGTCGGTGCCGGCGTCTAGCAGGACCGGCAGCAGGCGCTCGGCGAGTGCGTCGCGGCCCGCATAGTCGAGATCGAACGGCTCGGTGTCGAGCAACTCGCCCTGCGCATCCGACAACGCGATTCCGAGCCGGTCGCGCAGCAGTGCGCGCGCCGGATGACGCCAGAAGCGCACGAAGTCGTCGAACTCCACCTCGTGCATATCTTCCGGCGGCAGCGGTTGATCGAAGAACGGCGTGGCGGCGGCATGCTGCGGTTCGGCAAGCAGCGTGGCCAGTTCGGCGCGATCGGCGTCGTAGGTGAACAGGTCGGGCTTCGCCGCGAAGTAGTCCGACGCGAACGCCTGCAACGGATGCTCGACGATGAACTCGCGCCGCGCGCTGTCGACCTCGGCCGGACTCGCGTCCTCGCCCGCCGACACCTGCGCGAGATGATCGAGCAGTTCGTCGACGAGCGCGGCCGGCGGCAGCGGCGCGTTATCGCGAATGCTGCGGCCCGTGTAGGCGATGAAGAGCCGCTCGCGCGCGGCGAGCAGCAGATCGAGGAACAGATTGCGCTCGTCGTCGCGGCGCTGACGGTCGCCGGCCTTGCCAAACGCGGCCATCAGATCGAACTCGTCGGCACGCGCGAGCGACGGCAGCACGCCGTCGTCCATGCCGAGCAGGCAGACCACGCGGAACGGCAAACCGCGCAAGCTCGTCAGCGAAGAAAACGTCACGCTGCCCCACGGCACGCCGCCGCGTGCGGGGTCGTCGAGCGCTTCGGTGAGCGCGGTGCGCACCACCGACGCCGGCAGCAACACATCATGCGCGCCGGCCTGCATCGCGGCGCTCATCGCATCGAGCGCGTCGCGCACGGCCGCGAGCGAATCGGCGAACTCGACGCCGCCGTCGAAGCACTGCCCGAGCGTTTCGAGCAGCAGTTGCGACCAGTCTGACGGCGTGCGCTCGATCGCGCAGCTCGCCGCGAAGCTGTCGATGTCGTCGACGAAACGCGACAGACGACCGAGCAGTTCAGCATCCGAACCGCCCGCGCCTTCGACCGGCAGCCACGCATCGACCGGTTCGCCGCCTGCCGGCATCGCGTAGCCGAGGTACAGGCGCGTCAGCGCATCGGCGAACGTATGACGCGCGACCGGCACGTGTTCACCCAACGGTTCGAGCGGCGCGAGCCCGCGCCGCGCGCCGGCGGCCGCGAGCCATTCCTGCGCGGCTTCGAGCGAATTCGCATCGATGCCGTAGCGCACCGCGACCGCATCGACGCGCAGCCATTCGATCAGATCCGGCGCGCCGACGCTGCGCTCGGGCAGCGCGAGCCAGTCGAGCAACAGACGCGCGACCGGATTGGCCTGCGACGGCGGCAGGCCGGTAATGCGGTACGGAATGCGGCGCGTGTCGCCGGCAGGCGTGGTGCCGAACACCGCATCGATCAGCGGACCGGCCGCCGCGAGATCGGACACCGCGACCAGCACGTCGGACGGCTGCAGATCGTCGAATTCGTCGAACCAGCCGAGCAGGCGATCGTGCAGCACTTCGAGCTGCCGGGACAGGCTATGACAGACGTGCACCTCGATACCGCGCTCGATGGGCAACTCGTCGGCATCGGCCTCATTGCGCAAAGCGAGGATGCCGTTCTGCACGGCGGCGAGCCAGCTCGGCTCCGGGTTTTCGGTGAAGTCGCCGGTCTCGGCCGATGCGGCGCTTTCGGTCAGCTCGTGCAGCATATGCAGCTGCGCCTGAGTCTGGCGGCCCCATTCGGCGAGCAGCGGATGACCGACTTCCTGATAGTCGAGCTGCCCCGCCGCGTCGAGTGCCTGTACGCGCCCTTCGCTGACCACGTCGAACCAGAACTCGCGGCACGGGTTCATCACGTACAGACGCACGTCGATCCAGCGCGACAGCGCGCACAGCAACGCGATATGCAGCGGCGGCATGGTCGGCAGCGCGAACACGCTGACCGCCTCGGGCCATCGCGCGTTCGAGATCGCCTCGAGATCGAGCGCCGCGATTTCATCGAGGAACCGATACGCGGGCGGCAGCGCGGCCTCGGATGTGTGCGCATGACCGCCGGCTTGCGCGAGCTCGGCGAGCACCGCGCGCCACAGCGCCGCCTGCCAGCGCTCGTCCTCGCGCGCCGCGTCGCTCGCGCCGGTCAGACGCGGACCGGTGTCGTCAGCCGCGCCGCTCGCGAAGATCGAGCCGCCCTTGTGCCATTGCAGCAGCCATTCGGGGCGATAGGTGAGATAGTGATCGAGCACGGTCGCGACGCGCCGTGCCAGCTCGTAGCGCATCGACGCGTCGGCCGCATCGAGATAGGTGCGCAGACGCGGCGACGCGTTCCACGGCAGCGCTTCGTCTGAGTCGTCGAGCAGCCGGTAGCAGCGCCACACGAGCCGGTCCGGCGCGAACGGCGAATGCTTCGGCACCTCGATCACGCCGCCGATCTGCGCCCACAGCCATTGCGCGAGATAACCAAAGTTAACGTTCGCGCAGATGCCCTGGCGCGCGGCGATATCGAGCTCGAGCCGCCGGCGCACGGCCGCGCTCGGCACGATCACGGGCCGCGCGGTCCACGGGTCGGACGGCGCTTGCGCGAGGTCGCCGAGCAGCGCGCCCACCAGCGTTTCGTAGCGGTTCGAGTAGAAGAGCTGAAGCATGGATTCCAGATCACATTTGGCACGCTGATGGCCCGCGAGCGATGCGCGCGAGCCACGGCGGACATTGAAGCGACAGCATAACAAACCCATCCCCAAGGCATAACCTCGCCGAATGGACGAGGTCAGAACGCGCGCAAAATCAGTTAGACTCGACGGCAGTTTCGCGCTGTCTTTCCAACTGCGGTTTTCTCGGTGAATGGATTCAGGTAGTCGATGCGCTATTCGGTCGAAATAAGAAAATTCCTTTATAGCCAGTATTTTTATGGCGGCCTGCGCATCGCGGTCGGCGTGTCGTTACCGGCGATCCTGTGCCTGATCGTGTTTCACAATCGTGACCTCGGCTTCACGATCGCGACCGGCGCGCTCGGCGCCTGCGTCGTCGACATGCCGGGCCCGCTCAAGTACAAGCACAACGAGATGCTGGCCTGCTCGATGATCGGCTTTCTGTCCGCGCTCGCCACCGGCCTCGCCACCGTCAATCCGATCGCGCTGTGGTGCACGGTCGTGCCGCTCACGTTCGTGCTGTCGCTGATCGTCGTGTACGGCAATCGCTGGCCGCAGATCAGCTTCGCGACGCTGTTCATGATGATCATGACGCTGGAGGAACACTTCACGCCGCTGCAGGCGCTCGTCAACGCGTCGTGGATCCTGCTCGGCGGTCTCTGGTACACGTACTGGTCGACCTTCGTGAGCCGCTGGATGATGCATCGGATCGAGCAGCAGGCGCTCGCCGAAAGCGTGTTCGCGTGCGCGGACTATCTGCTCGCGCGCGCGGCCTTCTACGATCTCGACAACGATCTCGACGAGTGCTATCGCAACCTCGTCGACAAGCAGATCTCCGCGGTCGATCGCCAGGACGCCGCGCGCGACATGGTGCTGCGCAATCTGCCCAGGTTGAAGCGCGGCAAGCTCGAACCACGCCGCGCGATGCTCTACAACCTGTTCATCAATAGCGTCGATCTGCACGAGCTGTTCGTCGGCGCGCAAACCGATTACACGCTCGTGCGCAGCACGTTCGGCGGCTCCGATCTGCTGGTGTTCTATCGCGATCTGATCCGCAAGGCGGCCGAAGATCTCGAGGAGATCGGCCTCGCGGTGCTGCAGAACCAGGCGCCGCGCATGCGCGTGAACGTGAAGGCGGAATTGCGCGCGATCGAGTATGAAATCGAACTGATGCGCAAGCAGGAGCTGCCGACGCAGAACCCGGAGGCGTATTCGGCCGTGTCGTCGAATTTCCGCCGCATCTGGAGCGCCACGCGGCTGATCGACAAGATGCGCCGAAGCCTTGCCACCGGGCCGAGCCCGACCGAAACCGAACTGCGCATCGACCAGGCGCTGAGCCGCTTCGTGTCGAGCCGGCGCGTGCCGTTCGGGCAGATCCTGTCGAATCTGACAATGGCCTCGCCGAGCTTTCGACACGCGTTGCGCGTGACGATCGCGGTCGCCGTGGGCTTCTGGCTCGGCCGCTTGCTGCCGCTCACGAACGCGTACTGGATCGTGATGACCACCGTGATCATTCTGAAGCCCGGCTACTCGCTGACCAAGCAGCGCAATGGGCAGCGGATCATCGGCACGCTGATCGGCTGCGCGGCGAGCATCACGCTGATCATCTTCGTGAAGGAGCCGCACATCCTGATGGTCGTGATGTTCGCGTCGATGGTGATGAGCTACAGCCTGCTGCTGTTCAACTACACGGCGAGCGTCGTGTTCACGTCATCGTATGTGCTGCTGCTGTTCCATCTGCTCGCGCCGGGCAGCATGCGCATCATCGGCGAGCGCGCGATCGACACCGTAGTCGGCTGCGCGATCGCGATCGCGGCAAGCCACCTGTTCCCGTACTGGGAGTACCGCTTGATGGGCAAGCTCGTCAACAACATGATCAGCGCGACGCGGCAGTATCTCGAAGCGAGCTGGTGGTGGAGCGGCAAACCGGCCGCGGCGGTGATCGCGGCCGTGACCGAAGCGGGCGCGCGCGCGCCGGCGGCGGCGATGGCGGATCCGGCGATCGGCTTTGGCGGCCCGGCGCTCGCCGTCGCCGTCGCCGGCTCCGGCTCCGGCTCCGGCTCCGGTGCCGGTGCCGGTGCCGAAGTGGCGGGTGGCGTCGGTGCGCGCGGCGCTGGGCGCGCCGGCGTGGCACAGCCGGTCGCCGACGCCAATGCCGAGGCGAACGCGGACGAGGCCAGCCATGACACCACCACGATCCGCAACGCGACCGCGCGGCCGGCAAGCGGTGCATCGGTCGCCGCTGCCGCCGCGGCGACCGCGCTCGACCGCGATTACCGTTATCGGCTCGCGCGCAAGAACGTTCACGTTGCGTTCGCGAATCTCGGTCAGGCGTTCCAGCGGATGATGCTCGAACCGAAGTCCGCGCAGAAGTTCGTGCCGGAGTTGAACGGTCTGCTGGTGCGCAGCCATGTGCTCGCGTCGCAGATCACGGCCGCCGCGCCGCTGTTGCGCACTTCCGCGCAACAGCAGCACCAGGTCGAGGATATCTCGCTACAGCCGCTGCAGCGCGCTTTGAGCCTCGTGCGCGACAACCTGAGCGCCGCCGAAGCCGGCACCGCGTTGCCCGCCGAGCAGGGCGAGCAGATCAAACTGATGAGTCGCGAGCTCGATGCGATGGTCGTCGAAACGGAGAAATCGCCGGACTATACGGCCGATGCCGTGCATGACACGAAGCTGCTCGCGCATCAATGCAAGCAGATGCTCGCGGCGTCCGCGCAGATTCGCAAAGACGCGAGCATGATCCGGCTGCCGGAGGAGTGAAGCAGGAAGCGCGCGGGCGTTATTGCGCGGCGCCGCTCGCCGGTTTCATCGCGGTGGCCGCCGCGGCTGCCTGCGAAGCCACCGGCGGCACCTGCGTGGACTGGCTGTCGAACTCGTGCTTTTCGCGGATCGCGTTATAGAACAGCGTGGCAATCACCAGCAGGATCGCCACCACGATAAAGACGGAGATGCCAAAGGTCGGATTCTTCTTGCGCGGCGGTCTGGTCATGAAGCGGGCTCGATTCGCGACGCAGTCGCGGATGGGTCGGAGAAGGCGGCATTCTACGCCCCGTGGGCTTGCACGCGGCTTGCAGCCGGGGGAGCAGTACGGATGCGCTGTGGCGCGTTTACTGTCGAGGCGGCAAGCGGCGCTCCTGACGGCACCCGGTCTGCCTCGTGTCGCTGCTGGTGATTTTGGTCTGTGCTGTCCCGTCGCCTTAAATGCATCGACCACGTCGCCATCGTAGCGAACCCGTGTTCCGTTCGTTCGTCACCGCCCCATCGCATGTCGCGCGTCAGCCGTTATTTGTGACAGTCACAGCCGGCCGCACCGGCAACGCCGTCGAATACTTGATCTGCTCCATCGCAAAGCTCGAACTCACGTCGTACAGCGGCACGGCCGTGATCAACTGTTTGTAGATCCGGTCGTAGTCGTCGATATCGGAGACCACCACGCGCAGCAGATAGTCGGTCTCGCCGCTCATCCGGTAGACCTCGACCACTTCCGGAATATCGCGCACCGCCTGCGTAAATGCGGCGGCCCATGTCTCCGTGTGCTGATTCGTCCGCACCGCCACGAACACCGTGGTTCCGACCCCGAGCTTGCGCGCGTCGCACAGCGCCACCTGCGCGCGAATCACCCCCGCCTCCTTCAGGCGCTGCAGCCGCTTCCAGCAAGGCGTCTGGGACAGGTTCACGCGCTGCGCGAGTTCGGCGATCGGCATCGTCGCGTCTGCCTGCAGCAATTCGAGCAGCTTCCGATCGATGATATCCATACTCATACCACCACCCCTCATAGGAAATTATTCTACTTTTCTGACGGTCGAGGGAATTATATGGAAACTCTTTCTCCGGGAAAACCGGTATAAATATCGATACCGAAAATTGCCGAACAGCAGCGCCCGCGCTGCAATAAAACCATGAGCGACGACCTTCGCGCCACCGCTTTCGAGCACCTTCCCGACTACCTGAAGTCGCTGCCGGACCCGGCCCGACTTGAAGCGGCCGCGTTACCGACACAAACGCTGGGCGAGATCGGGCGCACACCGCTCGAGCGCCTGTGCGACACGCTCGACGCGATGTTCGAAGCCTGCGCGAAATTTCCGGAACCGTCGCATTCGACGTTCTTCGCGCGCACCATGCGGCTCGCGCTCGCCGAGGCGGCCGCCGACCCGGCGCTGCTCGCACCGATGCAACGCGAAGGTTCCGCCGACACCTATCGGCGCCATCTGCTCATCGCCGATCCGCAAGGCCGCTATGCGATTGCCGCGCTGGTCTGGCAGCCCGGCCAGGCGAGCCCCGTGCACGCGCATCACACCTGGTGCGGTTACGCGGTGGTCGAGGGCAAGCTGAGCGAAACGGTCTTCGAATGGGACGACGCGCATCAATGCGCGAGCGCGCTGCGCGCTCAGACGCGCAAACGCGGCGCAGTGTCGTTCGTGCGCGGCGGCCGTGCTGCGATTCATCGGCTTGGCAACAGCAGTGATGCGCCGGCGGTGTCGCTGCATATCTATGGCGTCGAAGGCGCGCGGATCGGCACGCACGTGAACGACATCGTGCGCATGGCCGACGCGGCAGAGATGGTTTGACGGTTGCACGGCCCCCAAACACACCCCCGCCTCAATTCTTCCCACCCACATCACCCGCCGTCGGAATCTGCGGCGGAATCGGCGCGGTCTGTCCGGTCGTCGGCGGCGCCGGACGCGGTTCGTGCGACACGTCACGGGCGGGCGCAAGCGGCACCTGTGTCGACGCGCGCGCCGACGGGCCAACGACGCCCACCTCATACTCAGCTTCGCGCGGATACTCGTGCGCCGCTTCGCGGTCTCTTTCGCGAGTGGGTTCATGCGCCCTTTGACGGGTTTTGCCGCGCTCGCCGTCCCGCGCCGGCTGCTGCGCCTCGCCATGCGCATGCCGGCTGTCATCGGCACCGGCATTCACAGGCGCGACGAACCCGGTTATCTCATCGTCGCGCAGCGGCTCGCCCTCGCGATCCTTCGACGATGTGTACACCCGCATATGCGCGACCGGAATCTCGATGCCGGCCTCGTCCATCTTGCGCTTGAGCCGCAAATTGAACGCACGCGCGACGCTCCATTGCTGCAGCGGCCGCGTCTTGATCTGCCCTTTGACGACCATCCAGTTCGGATCGAAGCGGTCGAGGCCCCACACCTCGATCGGCCCGAGCATCTCGCGCCGGTAGCGGAAGTCGGCCATCAGCTCCGCGCCGACTTCGCGAATCAGCTGCGTGATCTCGTCGACATCGGTCGAGAACGACATGCGCACCTCGAACACCGCGTACGCGAAATCGCGCGACAGGTTCTTCACGATCTTGATCTGCGAGAACGGAATCGCGTGGATCGCGCCCTGCCCGTCGCGCAGCCGCACGGTGCGGATCGACAGATGCTCGACCGTGCCCGCATGCCCGCCATCGACGTCGATCCAGTCGCCGACCGAGATCGTGTCCTCGATGATGATGAAGAGGCCGGTGATCAGGTCGGTCACCAGCGACTGCGCGCCGAAACCGATCGCCAGACCGATCACGCCCGCGCCCGCGAGCAGCGGCGTCACGTTGATGCCGAGGTTCGCGGCGGTGACGATCGCACCGATCGTCATGATCGTGACGAGCAACACGTTGCGCACCAGCGGCAACATCGTGCGGGCGCGCATGCTCGGGCTGCGCGCCTTGTTGCGCGGGCTGCCCGGATTGAGCGTCTCGGTGATCGCGGTGTCGACCAGAATCCACAGCAGCCACGCGATGAACACGGTGGCGACGATCGCCGTCATCGCATGCGCGATGCCGCGTGCCGCCACGTTCCTCTCGATCATCGCGGCCAGCGACACGCCCCACAGACGCGCCGCGGATTCGAAGAAAAACAGCCAGATGAACAATGTCAGCAACGTGCCGCAAAAGCGCAGCAGCCGCGTCAGATACGGCGAGCGGCGCCGCGCGCGGGCGCTGCGCGGCCGCGTCATGCGCAGCACGATCGCCGACAGGAAGAACGCCAGCACCAGCAGCAGCGCGGTGACGATCGAGATCTGCAGCACGTTTTCGCTGGAGCCGGAGCCGCCGAGCGTCGCGACCACCGACGCGGCCGAGAGCACCAGCACCGGCACGTGCCACAGCGCGGCGAGCACCTCGAACGCATCGGTCGCGGCCTTGTGGTCGTTGCGCTGTTCGTACGGCCGGTTGCGGATCAGATGCGCGACCGGCCGGCGAAACGCGAGCGCGAAATAGCCGGTCAGCACGGCGGCCGTCATGTTGGCCGCGGTCGAAATCAGCGCGGCGAGGTTGGTGCCGAGCTGATGCTCGACGTCGTAATTGACGGCTGCGTCGCCGAGCGCGCCGCACACGCCGATCACGAACAGCACGCGGCGCGCGTGATCGATCAGCAGGCGCACCGCGACGCGGCGGTGGCCCGAGCCGAACAGCGAAAACATGATCAGACAGATCGCGGAAAACACCGCGCCCGCGACGATCGCATACGCGACCACCATGCCGAGCGTGCGGCCGAGCGAATCGGGCATCGCGCGCATGAACAGCAGCGCCGCGATGAACGCGATGATCCACGGACCGACGCGGCGCAACGCGAAGATCAGCAGCTCGCGCGTGGTGGGATTGGGCCGCAGCACCAGCTCGACACCGAAGCGCCGGTGCAGCCGTTGCTGCAGATAGATCAGCGCGCCGGCACAGGCGCCCCAGCCGGCCAGCATCCCCAGCATCGCCAACAGGATCGTGCCGACACCCTCGTGTCCCTGGCCCGAGACGATCGTGTACAGCTCGTTGCCGGCCGCCGTCACGCGCCCGCTCCAGTAGCGCACCGGCGTGCGGCCCTGATGCACGTCGGATTCAAACGACGCGATGCCCGAGGCGATCGCGCCGAGCAGGCCCGGGCTAGGTTGCGCGGACGCGGGCGCGGGTGGCCCGACGTTTTGCGCGGCGCTTTGCGACACGTCGCGCAGCTTTTTCAGCTGGGCAACGAGCGCGCTGCGCTGGCGGTCGTTGTCGAGCGTGGCGATCACGCTGTCGAGCGAGCGCGCCAGCTCCGCCTGGCTCGCGGGCGACGGCGCCGACGCCGCCTCGGGCGCCGACGCCCCCGATGCCGCGGACGCCGGCGTCGCGTTCACCGTCGCGCTGTTGATCAGGCTCTGCAATGCCGGGATCACCGGTGTGCCGCCACCGACCGCGGGGCCCGCGGCTTGCGCCATGCGCGGCAGCGCGCCAAGGCACAGAATCAGCGCGGCGCACAGCAGCGCGGCAAACCAACCGACGGCATCTGTGCTCGCGCGCGGGCGGGCGTCGCCGCTGGCCGTGTCGCGAGCGGTGTGAGCGGAGGAGAGATGGGGGGCGCTGAGAATCGCCGGCTGCTGCCCGCCGTCAGACGGCGCAGCCTCGGACTCACGCCGCGACGGGCATGACTGCATGGCAATCCGTGAGAAAACGGCAGACGCCAGTGTAGCCGCAGTTTCGCCCGGCGCGGCCGAACATGCGTAACCGAATGTTAGTACGCTTGCGCGGCCGGCGAATTCGAACCGCCGCTCGTCAGTACGCGACCGTCGCGATCTGGCGGATGAAGCGGCCCTGCTCCAGTTCGTCGACGAACGCGATCGCGTAGTCTTCGGCCGAAATGCGGCTGTTGCCGTCCGCGTCCGCAATCAGCGTGTTCGCGCCCGTGCGGAACTTGCCGGTGCGCTCGCCCGGCGCGATCAGCGCGGCTGGCGCGAAGAACGTCCAGTCGAGATCGGTCACGCCGCGGTAGTGCTCGAAGGCGTCGCGGTGCGCGAGTGCAATACCCTTGTACGCGTCCGGAAAGCCGTCGGTATCGACCAGTTGTTTGCCCGGTGCGACTTCGAGCGAGCCCGCGCCGCCTACCACGACGACGCGCTTCAGCCCCGCCGCGCGCACCCCCTCGACCAGCGCGCGTGTCGCTTGCGTCAGGGTGGCGAGATCGCCCTGCGGCGGCGCATACGCGCTTGCGACCACGTCGTGACCGCGCACCGCCGCGCCGACGCTCGCGGCGTCGAGCAGATCGGCCTGCGCCGCATGCAGATTCGCGACGCCGGTCGGCACGCGCGCCGGATCGCGCACCAGCGCCGTCACCTGATGCCCGCGACGCGCGGCTTCCGCGGCAATCCGCGAACCGATCATGCCAGTCGCGCCAAACAGGGCGATCTTCAGTTGCTTGCTCATATCAGCGTACTCCTCAGGTTGTCTTATATGTAACTTTTATAGTTACATATAACGAGAAAAAAAGCGGGGCGCTCACCCCGTTCCTTTGTTTGGCACACGTGCCGGAATAGTTCGACCCGCGCCCTACGACACTGCGCTTCTATCGTTCACCGCCGCCGCGTCTTGCGCGCGAAGACACGCTCAAGCACGGCGCTTGCGCTCGCGCTGCTTCTCCGAGCGGACCACGTCGGCGGTCGCGTCGGCGAGCGTGCGCGCGGCCAGCGTCGCTTCCATTGCCTGCTGCGCTTCGTCGATGATCCCGCTCAACACGCTCTGGATATTGCGCCCCACCATGCACGCTGGATTTGGCTCCTCGCGATGCAACGCGAACAACTGTGCGTCTTCCACCGCGCGATAGACCTCGAGCAACGTGATTCGTTCCGGCCGCCGCGCAAGCAACGCGCCGCCACCGGCGCCCATCTGCGAGGTGGTGATGCCGGCGTCGGAGAGCATGCTCAGAAGCCGGCGAATGAGCGCGGGATTGGTGTTCACGCTGCCCGCGATCATCTCCGACGACAACGGCACGCCGCCCTGTAGCGACAACAGCGCGAGCACATGCACGGCAAAGGCAAACCGGCTACTCGTGTTCACGGCAGATCCGTCCCGAAACGACAATGTGTATCCATCGTAATTACATATAAAGCTAATGTCAAACGGCGAAACCGGATCGAACGGCGCGGGTCATTTATCCATCTGCTTCTGCGCGTCGGCGGAATCGGTCGATGCAGTCGACGAAGCCGACGCGCCCGCATTCTGCGCCGACCAAGCCTGCAGCTTGCGCCCCGCCGTTTCGAGGCCCTGGCCCGTGATCGACGCGGCCTTGCCGAGCTGCGCGTTGGCCGCGCTCGCCGCGTTCTGCAGGTTGGCCTGCGCGCTCGACGCGAGCGCGGCCGGGTCGATCTTGAGCGACGGCGCGGAGGCCGAGTCGAGGTTCTGTTGCGCGGCGTCCTTGGTCGCGTCGACCTGTTGGCCGACGTAGCTCGCGGCCTGATCGAGCTTCTGACCGGCAAGCTGCGCGGCGTCGTTCAGCTTGCCCGCGACCTGGCCGGCCGACGCGTCGTTCTTCTGGCACGCGGCCAGCGTGCCGAACACGAGGACCACGACCGCCGCGCGGCGCAATAACGATGAGGAAACAGATGAAATCATGATCTGGAAGGAGCCGCGTCGGGCGGCTCGCACATGCGAAGACGTGCCCATGATACCGCCGTTGCGCCGCGCGCCCGCTTCGGATTGCCCCGGCGAGTTGGTCGCGGCTCTGTCGAACCTGATGGAGCTGACGTCCGCGCGATTCAAAAGGCGACCCTTTCCTCAACGATCGTCTTCGTCGCGCGCCTCTTGCCGCGGCAGTATTGCGAAGCCCCAATTAGCAAATAAAAGTTGATTATGTCGCCAATCATGTACGGCTAGTTTGTGTCAATCGCCGAGCTTACGATGGCATCACTTCATCACACACGCAGGAGAGACATCATGGCTAACGTTCAACAGGGTGGTTTCAAGCGGGTATGGTTCGTCACCGGCGCATCGCGAGGCATCGGCGCGTTGATAGCTGAAGCTGCGCTCGCGGACGGCAACGCGGTGGTGGCCGCCGGACGCAAGGTCGCGGCGATCAGCGAGCGTCTTGGCGAGTCGGCTGCGTTGCTGCCGGTGGAGCTGGACGTGACCAACGAGGCCCAGGCAAAGGCGGCGGTGCAGGCCGCGATTGAAAAATTCGGCCGCATCGACGTGTTGGTCAACAACGCCGGGTTTGGTCTCCTTGGCGCGGTGGAAGAATCCGCCGACAACGAGGTGCGTCGCATCTACGACACGAATGTCTTCGGCTTGCTCAACGTCACGCGCGCTGTATTGCCGACCATGCGCGCGAACCGCTCGGGCCACGTGATCAATGTTTCATCGATTGGCGGCTATCGTGCCGCGGCGGGCTTTGGCGTGTATTCGTCGACGAAGTTCGCCGTCGAAGGCATCACGGAAGCGTTGCATGCCGAGTTGAGACCGCTGGGCATTCGCGCGACAGTCGTCGAGCCGGGGTATTTTCGTACCGACTTTCTCGATGCATCCTCGCTGGTCGTGGCGCCCGAGGTGATCGACGATTACGACGAAACCTCGGGTGCGGTTCGCCGCAAGGCCATGCAATTGAATCACAAGCAGCCTGGCGACCCGACCAGGCTTGCGGCCGCGATGATCGCGCTGGTCGACGCGGCGTCCCCGCCGTTGCGCCTGCCGCTTGGGACAGACACGCTGGCCGCCATCGCTGCGAAAAACGCTTATGTGACGCAGGAAACGGAAACGTGGAAACAGCTGTCGTCTTCGACCGACTTCGCTGCCTGAGTGAGGAAAGCGGCGGTTCGGCATGGGTTGAGCCGCTGTTCTGGCATTGCGCCCGAACCCTGCGAGGATTGATGCAATCTGGCGAGCACATCGATGTACTCGCAGCTGGGCGGCACGCGGATCGCGCACCGAGCCCCGAGACCACGTGCAGCAACGAGCGTCGACTTGCAGCGGCGCTCGCCTCAACATCGCCCCACAATTCAGAATCTTCCGACAGTTGCAGGCGAAACACCTCCCTATAGTCGCGGCTGCTTTTGGGGAGTGCTGTTTCGATGAAACTGATCGACTGGATCGTCACCCTCGTCATCATGCTGATGGCGATCGTTTTTTTCTGCGCGCGCCGGCTGCCCACCTGGTCGCACGACACCCGCGCTCGGCATATGAAAGGGACCCGTTTGCTGATGCAGGCCGCGTGTGCACTGTGGGCGGCGCTGCTCGGTGTCACGCACGGCCTGTTTGCCGTCGAGGGTCTTGCGGGCATTCGGCCAACACCGGCCGAAACGTTCGCCGGCATCGCCGTGCTGCTGGCATGCGGTTGCTACTGGTCGGTGCGCGGCAGAAGACTGCTGAAGCCGCGGCGGATTTTCGCCGGTTGATGCGCGGGCGAGCGCCATCCGCGCCGCACGATCGAGCGCCCCCTACCGCGCGCTGATTCCTCGCACCGCGTCGATCGAACGCGCGGACGACCCGCTGCCTGCGCCCAAGCCTGGTCCCGCAGCGCCCGGCACACTCTGACGCGCACCGCGCGCCGCCGGAGCCGGACCCGCCGCGGCGAGCGCAGCCGCGCCAGCCGCGGCCGGCTTCGCGCCCGGTTTCGCGCCCGCGGCACCCGCCTCTGGCAGCGACAGATAGAACGTCGTGCCCACCCCCTCCTTCGATTCCGCCCACACGCGGCCGCCATGTCGCTCGACCATCCGCCGCACGAGCGCGAGGCCGATGCCCTCGCCGGCCGCGGCATTGCCGTGCAGCCGCTGGAACGCGGTGAACAGGCGCGGCAGCGCGATCGCCGGGATACCGAGGCCGTTGTCGCGCACGTAGAAGATCCGCAGCGAATGCACGCCCGGCGGCGCAGGCGTCGTGCCGATTTCGACGCGGCCCTCGCGCGCCGGGTCCAGATAGTTGACCGCGTTGCCAATCAGGTTTGCGAAGATCTGTTCGAGCGCGGTCGGATCGCCCCTTACCGCGGGCAGTTCGCCGACCGTCACGCGCGCGCGCCGCGCACGGATCGAGCCCTGCATCGCATCGACGACACGTTGCACGATGTCGCGCACATCGACATTCTGGCGCCGGTACTCGACACGCCCGACCCGCGACAGCCGCAGCAGCGCGTCGATGATGTGCGACGCGCGCAGCACCGCGGTCTGCAGATAGTGCAGCGCCTCGCCGATGTCCTCGTCGACGAGGCGCTCGATCCGCTCGCGCGTGCTGATCGCGAGCGACGAACCGCGCACCGCGTCGCGCAACTCGTCGCTTGCGCGAATCAGCTCCCTGGAAAATCCCTGCAGGTTCACGAGCGGCGCGCGCAGGTCGTGCGACACGCTGTAGATGAACATTTCGTTTTCCTGGGTCTGCTGGCGCAGCGTCTCGTTGCTGCGCGCGAGCTCGGCGGCGCGCCGCTCGAGGTCCGCGTGAAAGCGAGCTTCGATGCGCTCGGCTTCGAGCAGTCGGCGGCTCGTCTCGTGCAAGGTCAGATCGAGCCGCGCGATTTCATCGCTACCCGCGCCGAGCGGCGCGAGCGGCTCGTTGCCGGCGAGCCGGCCCGCGTTGTCGGACAGCAGCGCGAGCCGGCCGCGCACACCGCGCGTGAACATCCAGACGGCGAGCGCGACGAACACCAGCGAGCCCAACGCGGCCGCGACGATCAGCGTCTGTTCCCGTTCGCGCACGGCGGCGACGGCATTCGAGCGCGAGCTATCGAGACGGCGCTCCTCGGCCTGGAACGCGGTCACCTCCACACGGAAATGATCGAGCACGTCGGCCTGGGCGAGATCGTGGAAGCGCGCGAGAATCTCGCCGCGCCGCCCGGCGTGCAGCATGTCCTGGATCCGGTCGGACCACTGGCGGTACGTCTGCACCGCCTGGCGCACCTCGGCCACGCGCTCGACCTGCGCCGGATCGTCCGCGACGAGTTCGGCGAGCTCGTCGATGCGCCGGTCGACGTCCATCCATACCGCGATCGGGGTGGTGAAATGCGCGTCGTTGGCGAGCACCGCGCCCCGCAGCGCGACCGATTCGGCCAGCACCGGATCGAGAATCTCCGTGGTCTGGCGCAACACCTCCTCGCTATGCATCGCCCAGCGCTCGGCCATCGTCGCATCCGCCTGGGCCTTCACGACACCGGTGAGCAGCGCGAGTTCGAAAACGGCCGGGATCGCGATCAGAAGCAGGCCTTTAGTGGTCAGTCTCATGCGTGCCCATGGGAGGGGTTGGCCGGCGGATCGTGCACGGAGTCGGCACATTATGTCGGCGTTTGCGCGGGAAAAGAAAGAGGGGCACGAACGCGTCGACGGCAGCTTCTGCCGTTCGCGCACAGTGCGCCAGAAATGGGCATCGACGCGCCCGACCAGCATCTCGCTGCGTCAGGACTTCGAATGAAAATGTAATTTACATCGAATATTTCGCCCTCGTCTGGGTCAATCTGCGCAAGGGCGTCGATTTATGCACTTTTCTTGTGCTCTTCATCTCTGTTCAGGTGCATGACGCGCTCGGGCGGCGCATGGCTCAAAACCCACCGGATGCCCATCCCGGTGCCCGATTGCACCGTGTCGACGCGACCAGCACAGCTTTGGCCCGCTTCTTGCTGACATAGCGCACTTTTTTGGCATAAGCGGGACATATCGATGGAAAGTCTGAAATACGGCGCCGATACCGAGTTTCTTTTGATCGGCGCCGCCATGGTGCTGGCGATGCACGCGGGATTCGCCTTCCTGGAGCTTGGCACCGTGCGCAAGAAGAATCAGGTGAATGCGCTGGTCAAAATTCTGGTGGACTTCGCGGTCTCGACGATCGCGTACTTCTTCATCGGCTACACGATCGCATACGGTGTGCAGTTTTTCGACAGCGCGGCGACGCTCGCCCAGCACAACGGCTATGCGCTCGTGCGCTTTTTCTTCCTGCTGACGTTCGCCGCCGCGATCCCCGCGATCGTGTCGGGTGGCATCGCCGAGCGCTCCAAGTTCAATCCGCAGCTGTTCGCGACGTTCGTGCTGGTCGGTTTCATCTATCCGTTCTTCGAAGGCATCGCGTGGAATGACCGCTTCGGCATCCAGGACTGGCTCACGCAGGCTTTCGGCGCGCCGTTCCATGACTTCGCGGGCTCGGTGGTGGTGCACGCGTTCGGCGGCTGGGTCGCGCTGCCGGCCGTGCTGCTGCTCGGCGCGCGCCACGGTCGCTATCACCGCGACGGCGGTATCGCCGCGCATCCGCCGTCGAACATTCCGTTTCTCGCGCTCGGCGCATGGGTGCTGACGGTCGGCTGGTTCGGCTTCAACGTGATGAGCTCGCAGACGCTCGACAAGATCAGCGGCCTCGTCGCGGTCAATTCGCTGATGGCGATGGTCGGCGGCACGCTGAGCGCGTGGTTCGCGGGCCGCAACGACCCGGGCTTCACGTACAACGGCCCGCTCGCCGGGCTCGTCGCGGTGTGCGCGGGCTCGGACATCATGCATCCGCTCGGCGCGCTGGTCACGGGCGGTATCGCCGGCGTGCTGTTCGTCTACATGTTCACCTGCGTGCAGAACCGCTGGCGCATCGACGACGTGCTCGGCGTGTGGCCGCTGCATGGGCTGTGCGGCGCATGGGGCGGCATCGCGGCCGGGATCTTCGGCATCCATTCGCTCGGCGGGCTGGGCGGTGTGTCGTTCGCCTCGCAAGTCATCGGCACGCTCGGCGGAATCGTCGTGTCGGGGCTCGGCGGCACGGTCGTGTATGGCGTGATCCGCATGACGGTCGGTCTGCGCCTCGACCAGGAAGAGGAATACAACGGCGCCGATCTGTCGATTCACAAGATTTCGGCAACGCCGGAGTGAACGAAGGCGGCGCTCGCGGGAAACAGGAGAGGCGCGAATCCCGCGCCTGTCCCCAAATGCGCGAGCCGATGTTAGACTTCGCGGCTGGAGATGGCATTCTCCATTAACCGCCCTTGGGGCTGATGATGCCTGCTACGCCCGGTTATGCGGACGCGGCATCAACTCGCCCGCATCGACCGGTCTGTCGACATTCCGGTTTCGATCCTCTTCCATGTATTGGTCTTTTCTCGCTGTCGCGCTTGGCGGCGCACTCGGCTCGCTGTTTCGCTGGTTCCTCGGCATTCGACTTAACCCGGTCTTTAGCGACCTGCCGCTCGGCACGCTCGCCGCCAACGTGATCGCCGGCTACATCATCGGCGTGGCGGTCGCGGGCTTCGCGCGTGTGCCCCAGCTCACGCCGGAATGGCGGCTGTTCGTCATCACCGGTCTGATGGGCGGGCTGTCGACGTTCTCGACGTTCTCCGCGGAGGTCGTGCAGCGTCTGCAGGACGGCCGGTTCGGCTGGGCGGCGGGCGAAGTGGCGATTCACCTGAGCACTTCGCTGATCATGACGATTCTCGGCATCGCGACGGTTTCGTTGCTGGCGCGCTGAGGCGCACACGTTGACGAGGATCACGGACGCGGGCCCGAGCCGTCGGCAATCGGGCTCGCGCCTGTTTTCATCTGAGCTCGGTGCGAGCCAGCTCGACGATCTCGTCGCCGCGTCCGTTCAATATCGCACGCAGCATATAAAGGCTGAATCCCTTCGCATGGGCAAGTTCCACCTTCGGAGGCATGGCAAGCTCATGCTTCGATGTGATCACATCGACGAGTGCGGGACCGGGATGCGCAAACGCCTGCACCTGGCCGGCAGCGCGTCTCACTGTGTCTTCGGCACCGACGTCGCAGGCAGCGGCGCGGGCCGCGCTGCGTCCCAGCGGCTCTTCAGCACGCGGCGCAGCCTGGTCCTGAGCGGCACCACGACCCGCTCCTGAAACAGCACCGACGCCACCAGCACCAGGATCAGATAGACCGGATAGGCGGAAAAATGCATGGGCACCTGGCTTGCCGCCTCCCGGCAAACATGCGGTCGATGCACGCATGACAACAGCGAATACGGAATACCAAGCAGCTTCTGCACTTTGAGAAAGCCGATAAATAGCGGGTATTGCAGCGCGAAGATCGACAACGAAGCGTTGCCGAGCCGTCTCGTCCAGGCGGCCACGCGCGGCGACGCGTTTTGCAGTGCGCTCGCGCAAACAAAAATCACCGCGACTTGCGCGGGCAAGAGTGCGCCGTTGTGAAGAAGTACTTCCCACGAACGCATTCCCGCCGTAAACAGAAAAGTAGCGCCGATGAAAAGTGCCCCTGTAGCAGCGAATATGATCCACCGGCAACTCGCGATCATGCCGGTAATGCTTTCGGCGTTCGCCTCGAATATCCCGTAAGCGAGAATGCCCGCCAGAAACTCCGGAAGCCGCACCAGCGGATTGGTATGCAACACACCGATCGGCCACACCTGATACCAGCCGCCTGCAACGACGATCACGGCCGGCAACAGGCTGGCGCCCCACATCGCCATCAGCATCGTGGACTTCAAGCGCATCGACAGCAGGCGTGGCGCGAGCGCCGGAAACAATAAATAGAAAAAAAACAGCGTCGACAACGACCACGACGGAATGTTGAATGACAGATAAAAGGGATTCCAGGCCTGCAATAACAGAATCTGTAAAACCGCATTGACCGCCACTTCCACACCGCTCATGGTGTGCACAATCGGCGGTGCTGAATCGAGGTTGCTCAGTTCGGTGTCGAAGGGATGGGAATTCACAGCCATTAATGCAACGCTCAGCGCTAACGTAACAATGTGAATGGGATAAATATTGCTAAAACGGTTGATAAAAAACTTCGACGCCGAAACCTTCATCGCTTCGCCAGTTTTCTTTTCCACCGAAACGTGCGATAGAATGAATCCTGACAGAATAAAGAAGATACTCGTCGCGCAGCCGCCGAATTTGAAGAAGTCGGCCATTGGCATCGCCCTCGCCTCGGGGTAAATGACGAGCGTGTGGAAGACGACCAGATAGCAGGCCAGCAGGAACCGCAGGATGTCCAGCCCCGGGAGCATCGCCTTCATTTTGTTTTCCTTTTTCTTACGTGGAAATATCTCTTCATTGCGTTTCCTTTCATTTTTATATTCTTTAATTTTTAAATTGAAAGCATTCACGCGGCTCGATATGCGGAGCATGATTCATGGAGGCGCGGCAACCGGTATGTGCGCTTCCGCACCAATTGCAGCTGCAAAAAAACCACTGTGTGCGAAGATCGCCCGAAACCAGCGCGCGCGTCTCTCCGCCCGCCATCCCGTTAATGAGAAAACAGTGACAAAATAATTGCGCAGAGCTGCGATGTAAAAAAACGCAACGAATAGGCGTGTCTCAGAACACGGTGGACGGAGCTTGGGCAATGCCGGCGAAGAGACGCCACGCTTCAAATCGCGCGGCGAGCTGTTTGCGATAGAGCGAGGCGCTCAGCAGATGACTGCGTGCGTTCGGGCAAGCGAAACCCTCGCATCCGGCGCTCGCGTTCGCGCGTGGGTTGATGGCTGTTTTCAGCGCGGTTGTTCACGCGGGCGCAGGCCTTGACGAACACGTGCTTCACATTCGCCAGCTCAGGGATCTCTGTTTTCGCGGGCCATGTGCTGCCCGGCTTGCGACGGGCAGTCCTGACCTGATGCGCAAAACCGGCGCCGAACTTGTCCGTCCACCGCCGGATCGATTCGGCTGACAACCACGCCGCGCTCGAACAGTAGCTCCTCGATGTCGCGAAGGCTGAGTTGAAAGCGGAGGAAATACCTCCGAACCGCGTGGCTGATGACTGACGCCGGGAATCGATGGCCATGGTAGAGCGATTTCGTCTTCTTCATCACGTCATCGTAGCTGACCAGCGCGCGAACGTGACAACGCCCGGCGAACCAATCCTCACGCCCCGTTCGGAATCCCTTCAATCGGACACTCCGGCGTCCCTGGCGTCGGGCGCGTGAGTGCTTCGACGCGGCGGCGCGTGCCGTCGGGGTCTTCGATCCAGTCGCGATAGAACCCAAACGGACAGGCCGCCACGCCGTTCGCGCCGTCGCCCGAATTGATCGTGCCCGTGTACCCGCGGTGCAGAAGTTTGTATAGATGGTTCTGCGACTGCATCGTGCGCCGCGCGTCGCGGATCATGCTCAGCGAGAGCTCCGCGTACTGCACGCCCATCTCCTCCTCGCCGCACTCGCCGAGCGTGCGCCCGTCGAAACCCACGATCGCCGAGTGACCGAAGTACGAATACACGCCGTCCCAGCCCGTGGCATTCGCCACGGCGACGTAAGTGTTATTCATCCACGCCATCGCCTTAGCCACCATCACCTGCTGCTCCTTGGCCGGATACATGTAGCCCTGGCAGCGCACGATCAATTCCGCGCCGTTCATCGC
This sequence comes from Paraburkholderia sp. UCT31, assembly GCF_014397655.1. Taxonomy (NCBI): domain Bacteria; kingdom Pseudomonadati; phylum Pseudomonadota; class Betaproteobacteria; order Burkholderiales; family Burkholderiaceae; genus Paraburkholderia; species Paraburkholderia sp. UCT31. Next base: position 84,660 of record NZ_VZQP01000003.1, on the reverse strand, counting down.
GCAGTCGCGCCAGATCTCGGGATAGTTGCCGTCATCGCAGATGATCAGGCTGATCTTCAGACCCTTCGGCCCATCCGTCACGTAGGTACGATCGCCCGGATACCAGCCTTCGATCGGCGTCCAAGGCATGATCTTGCGATACTTCTGCACGATCTCGCCGCGATTGTCGATCAGCACAAGCGTGTTGTACGGCACCTTACGCGGATGTTCTTCGTGACGCTCTCCCGTGATCGAGAACACCCCCCACACGTTGGCCTGGCGGCACGCCGCCGCAAATATTTCCGTCTCCTCGCCCGGCACCGTCGACGCCGTATCGAACATCTCCTGCCGGTCGTACATGATGCCGTGCGTCGAATACTCGGGAAACACGACGAGATCCATGCCAGGCAATCCCTGTTTCATGCCGATCACCGTGCCGGCGATGCGGCGCGCATTGTCGAGCACCTCCGCCTTCGTATGCAGACGCGGCATCTTGTAGTTGACCACCGCGACGCCCACGCAATCGTTGCTGCTCGAAATATCGCCATGTCGCATGACATATCCTCCTTAAGTCCCTCAGATCGCAGGCGGACTTCGGGCCGCCCGCTCCGCTTCAGCACACACTCATTAGTGGCTGATCATCCATGGTCGTCCTGCCGGCCGTTTGAGTCCGTCCGAAGCCGATCCCGCAAGCTTCGCGCTGCCACCCGAGCAGCAACTGCATCCTGCCCGATGACGAAACGGCGCCCCGTTACCGGACTGGCGCGGCGCGTGCTGCGCGCGCTCGTTCGTTGCGTACGCGGAGCGCCGTGTATTCGCCATCAAGGCTAGCGACGGCGCGCTGATCACCCGGCCACTCTCCCCTCCGCACTCGGGACAGCGGCAAGGCTTTTCGCGGTCCGCCATGCGCCGCATGACGGAAAAGGGACCGCAACTCACGCATTCGAAGTCGTAGATCGGCATGACAAGCTCTCCTGGTAGCGTTGGCTCAGACGTTCGCCAGATCCGGCGAGCATGGCAAATCCACACCACCCTTGATGTGCTGGACGGGCCCATCGGCATTCGGGCGAATGTCGAAGTCGAAAATCTGCGTCGGCAGCCACAAGGTCGCGCACGCATTGGGAATATCGACCACGCCGCTGATGTGCCCCTGCACCGGCGCACAACCGAGCAACGAATACGCCTGCGCGCCCGAATAGCCGAACTTCTTCAGATACTCGATCGCGTTCAGACAAGCCTGCCGATACGCGACCGTCACGTCGAGATAATGCTGAGCGCCCTGCTCGTCGACCGAAATGCCTTCGAAAATGAGGTAATCGTTGTAATTCGGCGTGATAGGACTCGGCTGGAATACCGGATTGCGAATTCCGTATTTCGCCATGCCACCCTTGATCAGATTCACGCGCATGTGTACCCAGCCCGCCATTTCGATCGCGCCGCAAAACGTGATCTCGCCGTCGCCCTGGCTGAAGTGCAGATCGCCGACGGAAAGTCCTGCGCCATCCACGTAGACGGGGAAGAACACCTTCGAGCCGCGCGACAGATCCTTGATGTCGCAATTACCGCCGTGCTCACGCGGCGGCACGGTGCGCGCCCCTTGCGCCGCCGCCTTGTCACGCGCGTCGCCCGTGAGTTGCCCCATATGCGCGGTCGCGGCGAACGGCGGATTCGCCAGCGGCGGCACGCGCTCCGGCGCGGTCGCGATCAGGCCGGTTTCGCGTGCGTTCCAGGTTTCCAGCAGTTTCGGATCAGGCAGGCATCCGATCAGGCCGGGGTGAATCAGACCCGCGAAATTCACGCCTGGAATGTGGCGCGAGTTCGTGTAGACGCCGTGAAAATCCCAGATCGACTTCTGCGCGGCGGGAAAATGGTCGGTGAGAAAACCGCCGCCATTGGACTTCGAGAAAAATCCGTTGAAGCCCCACTGGCTCTCGGACTTCGCACCGATGTCGAGCAGGTCCACGACCAGCAGATCGCCGGGTTCCGCGCCATGCACGCCGACCGGGCCGGACAGAAAATGGACGATCGACAGATCGATGTCGCGCACGTCGTCGGCGCTGTCATCGTTCTTGATGAAGCCGCCGGTCCAGTCGTAGGTTTCGAGGATGAAGTCGTCGCCGGGCTTGACCCAGCAAGCCATCGGAATATCCGGGTGCCAGCGGTTGTGCACCTGCGTGTTTTCGTAGGCCGGCTGATTCAGATCCACCTTGATGAGAGTTTCGGGCATTGCGTTCGCTCCGTGGTTCGAGGGTCAGTAAATGCGGTTCGGTGCGCCGCACTCATACCGAGAGGTATTCGCGGATGCGGTCGGTGTCGCCTGCATCGCGGGTGCTTTGATGTACGAAGCGGCCGCCTTCGATCACGAAGAGCCGGTCGGCGACGTCGAGCGCGAAGCTCAACACCTGCTCGGACACCACGATGGCGATGTTGCGGCTCGTGCGAATCTGATTGAGTGCCTTCGCGATGTCCTTGATGACGGACGGCTGAATGCCCTCGGTAGGCTCGTCGAGCAGCAACACCTTCGGATCGGTCGCGAGCGCGCGCGCAATCGCGAGCTGCTGTTGCTGGCCGCCCGAGAGGTTGCCGCCCTTGCGCCGTCGCATGTCGAACAGCACGGGAAAGAGCGCGTAGAGATCGTCGGGCACGAGCTGGCTGCGCGCGTTTTCGAGGCCCGTCTGGATGTTCTCCTCGACGCTCAGCGAAGCGAAGATCTGCCGGCCTTGCGGCACGTAGCCGATCCCTTTCGCCACGCGCCGGTAGCTCTCGTCTTTGGACACGTCGGCGCCGCCCACCCGCACCGTGCCGCGATTGGCGGGCAGCATGCCTATGAGCGCCTTGAAAAGCGTCGTCTTGCCCATGCCGTTGCGGCCCATCACCGCGACGCTTTCGCCGTTCGCCACGGAAAATCCGATGCCGTGCAGCACCTCGCTCTGGCCGTAGCTGACCACGAGATCGTCGACTTCCAGCATGATGTGTTCTCCGTGTAAATTCAGTGGCCGAGATAGACATCGATCACGCGAGGATCGGATTGCACCTGCGCCATCGGCCCTTCCGCGAGGATCTTGCCTTGATGCATGACCGTGACCTTGTGCGCGATCCGCTCGACGAAGGCCATGTCGTGCTCGATCACGATCATCGAGCGATTGCGGCAAATGTGATCGAGCAGTTCCGCCGTGACTTCCCGTTCGCGCGCGCTCATGCCTGCAATCGGTTCGTCCAGCATCAGGAGTTCGGGGTCCTGCATCAGTAACATGCCGATTTCCAGCCACTGCTTCTGGCCGTGCGACAGCAGCCCGGCTTCGAGATCGAGCGAAGCGGCAAGACCGATCTCATCGGCTACCGCACGCACCCGGTCGGCCACTTCGGCATCCTCGCGATAGGCGAGCGCGCCGAATACGCTGCGTCCGCGCGGAAACGACACTTCGAGGTTTTGCGCGACGCTCAGGTTTTCGTAGATCGACGGCGTCTGGAACTTGCGGCCGATGCCCTTGCGCACCCGCCGGAACTCGGCGAGATTCGTGATTTCCTCGTTGCGGAACTTGATACTGCCGGCGGTTTCCCTGGTCTTGCCGCAAATCAGATCGAGCAGCGTCGTTTTGCCCGCACCGTTCGGGCCGATCACGACGCGCAATTCGCCGCGCTCGAGATAGAGGTTCAACGAATCGATCGCCTTGAAACCGTCGAACGACACGCTCAGATCTTCGATCGCAAGCAGAAAGTCAGTGTTGCTCATGCGTCAGATCTCCTTGTTCGCTGCGCCGAGCCACCGGCGGATACGCGGCCGGGCATGCTCTTCGTAGAGACCCGCGAGCCCGTTCGGAAAGGCCATCACCACGCCGATGAACATCGCCGCCATCAGATAGAGCCAGAGATCAGGCAGGCTCTCCGAGAACCAGCTTTTGCCGAGGTTGACGAGAATCGCGCCATACACCGCGCCCACCAGTGACATGCGCCCGCCGACTGCGGCATAGATCACCATCTCGATCGACGGCACGATGCCGACGAACGACGGTGACATGAAACCCACCTGCAACGTGAACATTGCGCCGCCGACAGCCGCGAGCAGCGCCGCGAGGCAGAACGCGAACACCTTGAACATCGCGACGTCGTAACCGGAGAAGCGCACGCGGTCCTCCTTGTCGCGCATCGCGAGCAGCAGCGTGCCGAGCTTGCTGCGCTGGACCCAGCGACAGGCGAGCAGCGCGCCGATCAGCAGCACCGCATTGACGAAATAAAGAACCAGCTTCGCGTGGTCGGTGCGGATGTCCCAGCCGAGCAGCGTGCGCAGATCGGTGATCCCGTTCACGCCACCCGTATATCCTTGCTGGCCGATGATCAGCACCGAAAGAATCAAGGCGACCGCCTGCGTGATGATCGCGAAGTACACGCCGCCCACCCGCCGCTTGAACATCGCATAACCGACGACGAACGCGAGAGCCGTAGGCACCACGAGCACGGCGAGGATCGAGAACGGTAGAGAATGAAACGGCCTCCACCACGTAGGCAGCGCGGTGAGCTGATTCCAGTCCATGAAGTCGGGAATGCCGGGCGTGGTCTGCGTGTGGGTGGCGGCCGGGTCGGACGCCTCAAGCTTGAGGAACATCGCCATCGCGTAACCGCCGAGGCCGAAGAACACGCCTTGTCCGAGGCTGAGCACGCCGCCGTAGCCCCACGCGATCACGAGGCCAATCGCCACGAAAGCGTAGGTGAGGTACTTGCCCATCAGGTTCAAGCGAAACGTATCCAGCACAAGCGGAAACACGACAACGATCAGCACCGCGAGTATCGCGATGCCCACGTAACCCGACGCGTCGAGCCGCATCGCGAGCGCGCGCCAGCCTCCCGGCGCGCTGGGACCGGATCGCGGGGAAACGCTCCCCGCCACGGCTTGGATGGGTTCCATGTCCATCTCCATACGAATTAATCAGTGAATGAGCCGTGCCCGGCGCCCCGCACTCACACGCGCCGCACCTTCGACGCAAAGAGTCCCTGCGGACGCAGCATCAGGATCACGACGACCGTCAGCAGCGTAAGAACACGTGCAATCGAACCCGACAGGAAAAACTCGCTGATCGACTGCATCTGCGCGATGCCGAACGCCGAGGCCACGGTGCCGAGCAGGCTCGCCGCGCCGCCAAAGGTGACGACAAGAAACGAATCGACGATATAAAGAGAACCGCTGGTGGGTCCGGTCGAGCCGATCGCTGTGAACGCCGCGCCCGCCACCCCCGCAATACCGCAGCCGATCGCGAAGGTCATCCGGTCAGTGCGCCGCGTGTTGATGCCGGCAGCGTTGGCCATGGGCCGGTTGGCAACCGTGGCACGCACGCGCAGGCCCCAGCGCGAGCGGTAGAGCGCGAGCAGCAGTCCACCTGTCATGACCAGCGCGAGTCCCATCACGAACATCCCGCTGACTGGAATATCCAGGCCCGGCGCTGGCTCCCAGGAGCCCATCAGCCAGTCGGGCAGCGCAGGACTCACTTCCTTCGGCCCGAACGTCGAGCGAAACACTTGCTGCATGCCGAGACTCAGACCCCAGGTAGCGAGCAGCGTGTCGAGCGGACGGCGGTATAGATGGCGGATCAATGCCCATTCGGCGAGCCAGCCCGCCGCGAACGCGAGGCCGAACGCCGCGACGATCGCGAAGAAAAAGTACACCGGCGTGAACGCGTGCCAGACGTTCTGCGAGAACCACGAAAACATGTAGACGGTATAAGCGCCGATCGTCATGAATTCACCGTGCGCCATGTTGATCACGCCCATCTGGCCGAAGATCACGGCGAGCCCAAGCCCCATCAGGAGCAGAACGCTGAACAGGCTCAGACCGGCGAAGCCCTGCATCAGCGTGATGTTGAAAATGTCGGTGGCGGACATCGAGCGCTCCTCGCGCGGCGGCGCGTTGCGTCGCCGCGCAGCTGCGGTTGACGGATTACATGTAGCCCTTCGGGAACGGATTCGGCTGGATCGGCTGGTCGGACTGCGCGACGACCTTGAATTGGCCGTCTGCCTGGCCCTGCCCGATCAGCGAGCGGCTCCACAGGTGGTGATTCGCATCGACCTTCGCATAGCCCTGCGGCGCATTGGCCACGTCGATGCCCGCCGACGACGCCACCACCTTGTCCACGTCGAAGCTGCCCGCGCGCTCGCAGGCGGCCTTCCAGATCCATGGGCCGAGATACGCGGCCTGGGTCACGTCGCCGATCACGGACTTCTGGCCGTAGCGCGCCTTGAACGCAGCGACGAACTTCTTGTTGTTCTCGTTATCGAGTGCCTCGAAGTATTTCATCGACGAATAGAAGCCCGCGAAGTTGTCGCCGCCGATGCCGAGCACTTCGTCCTCGGTTACCGACAGCGTCAGCAGGAACTGTTTCTGCGGAGTGATACCGGCCGCCTTGAGCTGCTTGTAGAACGCAACGTTCGAGCCGCCCACCACGCTCGCGAAAATGCAGTCCGGCCGCGCGAGCTTGATCTTGTTCATCAGCGACGCAAACTCGGTCGTGCCGAGCGGGTAATACTCCTCGCCGACGACCTTCGCGTGCAGATGCTGCTCGATATGGCGGCGCGCGATCTTGTTCGACGTACGCGGCCAGATATAGTCGGAACCAATCAGGAAAAACGTCTTGGCCTTCTTCGTGTTCGATGCCCAGTCGAGCGCCCAGAGAATCTGCTGGGTCGCTTCCTGGCCCGTGTAGAACACGTTCTTCGATTGTTCGAGGCCTTCGTAGAAGGTCGGGTAATAGAGCAGCCCGTTGTCCTTCTCGAACACCGGCAGCACTGCCTTGCGCGAGGCCGAGGTCCAGCAGCCGAACACGGCCGCGACGTGGTCGTTCTCGAGCAGCTTCTTCGACTTCTCCGCGAAGGTCGGCCAGTCGGAGGCGCCGTCTTCCTGAATGATCTGGATCTTGCGCCCGAGCACGCCGCCCATTGCGTTGATCTGCTCGATCGCAAGGCGTTCGGCCTGGATCGAACCGGTTTCGGAGATCGCCATCGTGCCGGTCGCCGAATGCAACTGGCCGACTGTCACCGTGGTATCGGTCACCGCGAGTCCGGTGGTGTTCACCTTGGCGGTGGGCGGCGTTTGAGCAAATGAAGTACGTGGCAGCCCCAGCGCCATCAACGGCGCGGCGGCGAGGCCGCCGATCAGTTTCCGGCGCAACGGCGACGGTGTGCGAGCATCATCATCGATTCGATCGTCTGCGGACATCACATTCTCCTTATCGGTCGCCCTGCGCTTCCTGCGAGAGCTGGTTCGAGGTTGGACGCAATGTAGAAAGCCAAATTGGCAACCGGAATACGTCGATTGACGTATTCCCCGCAGTCGCACTGGAATGTAATTTGCATCAGACACCGATCCGATCGTTTCCGCACCAATCCAGATCATCTCCATGCCCCAGAGTCACCCGTCAGTGGGCACGCCCAGTACCCAACGCATCGTCAAGGTGCGGCGCGACTACAATGCGTGGGTCGGCGACGAAACGCTTGAGGATTACGCGTTGCGCTTCACGCCGCGTTCGTTTCGACGCTGGTCGGAACTGCGCGTCGCCAACACGGCAATCGGCGCCGTGTCTTTTCTGGTGCTCGAAGCGATCGGCGGCAGTCTCGTCGTCAACTATGGCTTTACGAACGCGGTCTGGGCGATCGCGGTCGTATCGGTGCTCATCTGGCTCACCAGTCTGCCGATCAGCTTTTACGCCGCGCGCCATGGCGTCGACATGGATCTGCTGACGCGCGGCGCGGGCTTCGGCTATATCGGTTCGACGCTCACGTCGCTGCTCTATGCCGTCTTCACGTTTATTTTCTTCGCGCTCGAAGCGGCCATCATGTCGCTCGCGTTGCAACTCTATTTTCATATCTCGCTGGCGATCGCCTATGTACTGAGCTCGCTCGTCGTGATTCCGATCGTGATGTTCGGCATCACGCTGATCAATCGGCTGCAAAGCTGGACTCAGCCGCTCTGGCTGGTACTGTTCGCGCTGCCCTATGCGGCTGTGCTGTGGCACCATCCGGGTCTGGTGCACGAATGGACGACCTTTGCCGGCTTCGCTCCGCAAGGCCGCGCGTTCAGCGTGATCGCGTTCGGGCAGGCCTCGACCGTGGTGTTTGCATTGATCGTGCAGGTCGGCGAGCAGGTGGATTACTTGCGCTTCCTGCCGCCGCTGACTGCAAAGAACCACACGCGCTGGTGGCTCGCGCTGCTGTCGGCGGGACCAGGCTGGATCGTGCCCGGCGCGCTCAAGATGCTCGGCGGCGCATTCCTCGCCTTCGTCGCGATCCAGTATGAAGTCAGTCCGGCGGAGGCCACGCAGCCCACCCAGATGTACCTCGTCGCCTATCACCTGCTGCTCGATCCGTTTGGGCTCGCGAGTTGGGCGCTGCCCGCGATGACGCTGTTCGTGATCATTTCGCAGTTGAAGATCAACGTGACGAATGCGTACGCGGGCTCGCTCGCGTGGTCGAATTTTTTTGCCCGTCTGACGCATAGCCATCCGGGGCGGGTGGTGTGGCTCGTGTTCAATGTGATGATCGCGCTGCTGCTCGTGGAAATGGGTGTATTCGAGGCGATCGCCAGGGTGCTGTCGCTCTACGCAAACATCGCGATCGCGTGGATCGGCGCACTGTTCGCCGATCTCGTCATCAACAAGCCGCTTGGGCTTAGCCCGCGTCATATCGAATTCAAACGCGCACACCTGTACGACGTGAATCCCGTCGGCGTAGGCGCGATGCTGATCGCCGCCGCCGCCGCGATGCTCGCGCGGAGCGGCATGTTCGGCTTGCTGGCACAAGCCATGTCGTCGTTCATCGCGTTCGGCGTGGCGCTCGCCTGTGCTCCGGTGCTCGCGATCGTCACGCGCGGACGCTACTACATCGCGCGCGCCGCCCAACCCACGGGCAACGCCACTTCGCTTCGCTGCGCGATCTGCGAGAACGCGTTCGAACCGGAAGACACCGCCTTCTGCCCTGCCTACGGCGGCACGATCTGCTCGCTGTGCTGTTCGCTCGATTCGCGCTGCCACGATCGCTGCAAGCCGCACGCACGCTTTGCGTCGCAAGCCGATCGCGCGCTACATCGCGTGTTTCCCCGCGTGCGGCTCGGCCCAGCCGCCCTGCGTCTCATGCACTATGCCAGCCTCATGTGCGCGATACTCGCGGTGCTCGCGAGCGTGCTCTATCTGATCTGGTCACAGAGCGTGACCTCGCTCGCCGTCGACGGATCGTCGATCGACAGCGCGATCGGCCACAGTTTTCTGAAGATATTCTTCGCGCTTTCTCTCGTCGGCTGCATAGCGGCGTGGTGGTTCGTGCTGGAGCGCGAAAGCCGTCGCGTCACGCAGGAAGAATCGCAACGGCAAAACGAATTGCTGATGCAGGAAATCGACGCGCACCAGAAAACCGACGCCGCGCTCAAGCGCGCGACGGCCGCCGCCGAATCGGCGAATCAGGCGAAAAGCCGCTACGTGTCCGGTTTGAGCCACGAGTTGCGCACACCGCTGAACAGCATTCTCGGCTACGCACAGTTGCTTTTGCAGGCGAAAGAGGAGTTTTCGCCGACGCGCTACAGTGCCGTGCGAACGATTCACCGCAGCGGCGAACATCTGCTTGCGCTCGTCGATGGGCTGCTCGACGTCGCGCGTATCGAGGCGGGTAAGCTGGAACTGAACATCGCACGCGTGTCACTGGTGGATTTCGTCGCGCACGTCACCTCAATGCTGCGCCCGCAGGCGCTCGAGAAAACGCTCGCTTTCGACGTGCAGACCGTAGGCCGCCTGCCCGCCACCGTGCGTACCGACCAGAAATGCATGGGTCAGATTTTGACCAACCTGATCGGCAACGCGATTCGCTTCACGTCCACGGGTACTGTGACGCTGCGTGTGAGTCACGTGCTCGACACGTTGAAGTTCGAAGTAGTCGACACCGGCCCCGGAATTCCTCCGGCCGAGATGGAGCGCCTGTTTCTGCCGTTCGAGCGAGGCGAAGCGGCGCATGCGCACGATCACGGCGCGGGACTGGGGCTCACGATCTGCCGGCTTCTCACGCAGGCACTCGGTGGCAGTCTGGAAGTGGACAGCGAGGTCGGGCGCGGCACGCGCTTCATCGTGCGACTGTTCGCGCCAGCAGTGAACAGCGCAGCCGACGCGCGCACTGAACTCGCGGCGATCCGCGGCTATACCGGGCCGAAGCGCGCGATTCTCGTCGTCGACGATCTCGCGGATCAGCGCGGCATCGTCGTGCAACTGCTGACGCCGCTCGGCTTCGACGTCGCCGAGGCGGAGAGCGGCCCCGACGCGTTGCGCTGGCTGGCGACACACAGCGTCGACGTGATCATCATGGACATCTCAATGCCGCTGATGGACGGCTACGAAGCCAGCCGGCTGATCCGCGAAAACCAGTTGTCGAACGCCCCGATCGTGCTGCTTTCGGCTAATGCATTTGCCGACGATCGGGAACGCGCGAGCGCGACCGGATGCGCCGGATATCTCGTGAAGCCGCTCCAGATCAATTTGTTGCTCGACAAGCTCGCGCAGTTACTCGTGCTCGACTGGATCGCCTCCGAGCCGTCCACGTCCGCGCAAGCCACGCCGCCCGTCAGGCACGCGTCACTGGATGTCGCGTGGCCGAAAGCGGTGCTCGAGCGGCTGCGCGCACACCTCGAAGTCGGCTACCTGCAAGGCGTGATCGAACAACTCGACTCGGCGCGCGCGACATGGCCCGCGCTACAGGAGCAGATCGACGTGTTGCGCGCTTTGGCGGAACGCTTTCAGCTAAGGGAGCTTGAGCATGAACTCGACCGACTGTCTCGCGCCGCGGACGTCTGACGCGCGCGCGACGAACTCCACCGATGCGTCGCCCGAGTGGCTGCGCGAGCGTCCCGTCGTGTTGATTGTCGACGACACGCCGGACAACCTCGCATTTCTCTCCGATACGCTTCAGGCACATGGTTACGCGGTGCTGGTCGCGCTCTCGGGCGAAGATGCGCTCAAGCGCCTCGCACGCGTGACGCCCGACGTCGTATTGCTCGACGCGATGATGCCTGGCATGGATGGCTTCGAGACCTGCAGCCACCTGAAGCAGGACGTTCGCCACGAACATCTGCCCGTGATCTTCATGACGGCATTAACGGAAAGCGAGCATGTGGTGCGCGCGTTTCGCGTCGGCGGCATCGACTATGTGACGAAACCCGTGCGTCCCGAGGAGGTTTGCGCGCGCATTGGCGCACACGTGCAGCGCTCACGTGCGCAACTCTATGCGCACGCGGCACTGTCGCTCGATGCGCGGGCGGCGCTGATCGTCGGCGCCGATGGCGCGATCCGCTGGCAGAGTCCGCAAGCGGCACGGCAAATTTCTGCCTACCGGGCCAGCCACGCCGATGACCTCGTGCAAGCGGTTGCGCACCCCATGTTGCCGCCGCTGTTGCGCGACTGGTTTGCGGACTGGCTCGGGCGCGGGAGTCCGACCGGCGCCGTCCTCGAATTCACTGCAGGACACGTGCGGCGTTCTGCGAGCGCAACCTCCGCTCCCGATCCTGGAGAGTGGATCCTCACCCTCAAGGAGACCGATGACACTGTGCATAGCAGCGCACTCGCGGCGCGCTTCAATTTGACGGCGCGCGAGGCCGAAGTGCTGCTCTGGGTCTCTCGCGGCAAGACGAATCGCGATATCGGCGACATTCTCGGCATGGCGCCGCGCACGGTGAACAAGCACCTCGAACATTTGTTCCGTAAGCTGCACGTCGAGACGCGCGCGGCTGGCGCTGCGCTTGCGATCAAGGCGCTGGACAGGGCCTGAAATAGCTGAACGGACGCGGAAGCGATGACGGAAACTACCCTGCCTTGTTGTTTTACCCGAGCAGCCGCGGCACGCTCGACGCTTTGTCGGGAGCCACACGAGTTGCGGGAGTTGCAGCGCAAGAGACCCGATGAACGCTGTAGCCACGGCATTGCGCGCGGTGTACACGGAAAGCAGAGGAAGCGGCTTGAATGTCACTTTCGAGCGTCCAACAGGTGACGCTTTAGTTTGAGGTTGCAACGAGCATGTAGCCGAGGCCCCACACTGTACGGATATGTCGCGGCGAGGTTGCCTCTGTCTCAATCACCTGTCGTAAGCGAAGAACTTGCACGTCAACGCTGCGGGCGCTCGCCTCATATTGCGACCCGCGCGCGCGCTCTATCAGATTTGCGCGGCTTACGGGACGGTTTGGCGTCTCCGCAAGCGCACACAGGAGACGCATTTCAGCTGCGCCGAGTTCGACGATGCCCGCTTCGTCCGACATCAATTCTCTACGCCGAACGTCCAGCCTGAAGGCGCCGAACCGCAAGCATTGCGACTCGCCTGCGAGCAGCATCTCGCCCCGCACGTTTTGCAGGCGCACCTGAAACTGCTGCCGACGTAACATCGCCCGAACCCGCGCTATCAGCTCGCTCGGCAGAAACGGTTTCGCGAGATAGTCGTCGGCGCCAATCTCCAAACCTACGACCTTGTCCGCGGGATCGCCACGCGCTGTTAGCATGAGGATGGGGATTGTCTCTCTCCGAGCACGCAACCGACGGCAGATGGACAGGCCGTCTTCGCCTGGCATCATGATATCGAGAATCAACAGGTCGAACGGGTAGCGCTCGATCAATACGTCCAACTCAATGCCTGTCTTCACCGCGCGCACGGAGAAACCTTGTGCCGTCAGAAAGCGTTGCAGCATATTGCGGATTTCAACATCATCGTCAAGCACGATGATGCGACCGGTTGGCAGATCATCTGACATATGATTAAGCAGACACCTCTAATAACGCCTGTCTTTTAGTTCCTGTTTCCGATGCTACGCGGCGAACCGCTTAGCTTTGCTACCGCCGTCACGTGCCTCGGTGGGCGGCGACGATCTCGTCGAAGCGGGCTGCGCCGGGCGGCCTGCCGGCCAAAGGAAGTTCCGTATGGTTCGACGAACGGAATATACAAGGATCTCCGCACTGGATGTGTTGGAAAGGTATGTCAAAAGATGTCATCGATTGTGCTGGCCACAACACTGACTGGCGAAAGCCCACGACCGCCCGGCGCCACCCGTATGTACCGGGCATGCCATCCTGACTGCTCATATTACATCTGTCGCTCGTGGTCAGCGAGAAAGCGAGTGCACCCGTGCATTTGCGGACAGAAAAACTGGCCCCGTCGATGACATTTCTTGACATGATTTGCTAACACCTGGCGTTATGAAATTCGCCTACATTTCTTCGATCGATCGTGTGCTGCAGCTTCTGCGGTGCGCTCGCATTGCGGTTAGTCGCGGCCCCGGTCATCACTCGTTTGTGAGCGTTATTCTCTTCCTATGTCAGCTCAGATTCTTCTAATCGACGACGACGCCGAATTGTGTGATGCGACTCTCCGCTACCTGGTAAGGTGGGGTTTCGACGTGTCAGTGCTACATGACGCGCGTTCGCTCGAACACCGGCTCAAACACGAACGCCCGGACCTGATAGTGCTCGATCTTATGATGCCGGGCGTCGACGGCTTGACGGCACTACGTAGGTTGCGCGCATCAGGCGACGACATTCCAGTCTTGATGCTCACCGCCCGCGCCAACGAAGAGGACCGCATCGCTGGCCTTGAATTGGGTGCCGATGACTATCTCCGCAAACCGTTTAACCCGCGTGAGCTGGTAGCACGGATTCAGTCAGTGCTGCGGCGCCAGCGCGCCGTACCCGATGCGGGCATTCCCGAACGACGGCAACCTTACACATTCGGCGCGTTCACGCTGGACTTTCAGTCGCGCACTCTGAATAGCGCAGAGACGTCTCTTACCTTATCTGCCAGTGAGTTTGCGTTGCTGCAGATTTTCGTTAATTCTCCCATGTGCACACTCACCCGCCGGCGTCTGCTCAAGTCACTTCATGGCGCGGAATCCGAGTCCGCCGATCGCGGCATCGACGTTCAGGTCTATCGTCTGCGCCGCATCGTGGAAACTGACCCGTCGACACCACGATTCATCCAGACCGTTCGCGGGTGCGGATACGTCTTCGTGCCGGACCTCGAAGAGCACCTTGCCGGCAGCCATAGAAATTGCCGCACTGGCAGCAGACACGAGAACGATTTTAAATTTCACTGCACACTCTCCACCTGATGGATTCGCCCCACTGGCGAACTTCGCATGACACAGCCGCCAATGTAGGGAACCTGTGCGCTACATGTGGTTGGAAATGTGTTGCATGTCATGTCAAGTCACGTCGCGGGGAAGCGATACCGCACGAGTGGACGTAACGGGGCCTTGCACGCAGTTCGAGACGCGGACTTTGAAAAACGGCCGTGGGCGCTACCGGACTCTGGACCGCGCAGATCGGCAGACGACGTCACAACGGCGCGCCCGCCATCATGGGATCGAGCCTAACTCTTCGACGACATCCAGCCGCCGCCGAGGTTCTTCACCAGCCCAACGCCGCTTTTCGCCAGTGCCCCCTGCGTGTCGTTCAGGTTCTGTCTGGCCGTCAGTAGCGTCACTTGCTGAGTCAAATCGGACTGCTCGCTCGCGGTTCCGGCCGTCAGTTGCGCGGCGACGCTCTCCAGCAACTGCCGGTTGCGCTGGTAAATGTCGGCAAACGCGTGCTCCTGCTGGCGCAGATGGTTCAGCGACGACAGGCCGTCTTCCACGTTCTGGAACGCCGTGAGCACGGCTTCGCGGTAAGATGCGACGTCTTCGTCATAGGTCGCCTGCGCCTTGTGCACGCCGGCCACGCGGGCACCACCGTCAAACAGCGTGGCGGCAAGTGAGGGACCAAGCGACCACATCCGGGTCGGCAATGAGAACAGCGTCGCGAAGGTGTTGTGTTGCACGAGACCCTGTGCCCGTAGATCGAGGTCGGGAAAGAATGCGGCCTTCTCTACCCCAATAAGCGCGTTCGCAGCAGCAGCGGTGCGTTCCGCGCTGACCACGTCAGGCCGTCTTTCCAGCAACGCAGACGGCAGCACGGATGGCACCTCCGGCTGGCGAAACACATAGTCGAGCCGCGGTGCAATCGACAACGAAGCCGGCGGCACACCCGTGAGCGCCGCGATTGCGTGCTCGTCCTGCTCACGCGAGGTCTGTGAAATTTGCAGGTTCGCGACAACCGCCTCCTGCGTGTCCTGCGCGTACAGCAGATCGACTTGCGATGCGGTCCCCTGTGCCAGCGCTGTGCGCGTGATCGCGAGAATCCGCCCGTTGACCGCCTCCTGCTGCCGCAACAGGTCGATGTCGATATCGAGCTGGCGGATGTCGAAATAGTCGGTCGCCAGCGTCGCGGCAATCGACAAGCGCTCGCCGGCAAGCGTCGCATCCGCGCTCTGCGCGTTCGCCTTGCCCGACTCGATCTGCCGGCGCACGGCGCCCCACAGATCGACTTCCCAACTCGCGTCGGCCTTCGCATATTGCGTCGTCGTGCCCGAGCTGTGCGAGGCCGACGCGTCGACACCGAGCGTCGGAAACAGGCTCGCCCGGTCTGCAGCGACGGTGGCCTGCGCGAGCCGATAGGCGGCCGCCGCGCCTGCAATCGACTGATTCGACTGCAGTGCTGCGTCGACGAGCCGGGACAGCTCGGGATCGTCGTACGCGTCCCACCACCGGGTTGAGAGCGATGCCTGCGGGTTGGGCGCCGCAAGTCGCCACTGTGTGCCCGCTTCCTTGAACTGCGTTGGAATCGCTACGGCCGGCTGGTGATAGTCCGGGCCGACCGCGCAGCCCGAAAGCCAAAGCGTGGCGCCGAGCGCACAGGCGCAGCAGCGCATGCCGACCGACACGGCCGACAGGTATCCGATGGGCGATTTCATGCGTGTTTCCTTCGGCGCCGCAACCGCTGCGACGCCCGATCGAGCCAGAGATAGATGACAGGGGTGGTATAGAGCGTGATGATCTGGCTGAACACCAGACCGCCGATGATCGAGATACCGAGCGGCTTGCGGAATTCGGATCCGTAGCCTGACCCCAGCACGAGCGGCAGCGCGCCGAAAATTGCGGCGACCGTCGTCATCATGATCGGACGGAAGCGGATCAGGCCCGCGCGCACGATCGCCTCCTCCGGCGGCAGTGCATGCTGACGCCCTTCGGCAATCGCGAAGTCGATCATCATGATCGCGTTCTTCTTCACGATGCCGATCAGCATCAGCACGCCGATCAAGGCGATGATCGACAGCTCCGTGTGAGTGAGCAGCAGCGCGATCAAAGCGCCGACGCCCGCAGAAGGCAGCGTCGAGAGAATCGTCAAAGGATGAACCAGATTCTCGTACAGCATGCCGAGCACGACGTACACCGACAACAGCGCGGCGAGGATCAGCAGCGGCTCGCTCGCCATCGACTCACGAAACGCTGCTGCCGTGCCCGCGAACGCGCCGGAGATACTCGCCGGCATTCTGAGCGCAGCGACGGCCTGACTGATCTGCTGCGTCACGGGTCCGATCGATGCACCGGGGCGCAGATTGAACGATACGGTAATGGCGGGGAACGTAGCCTGGTGATTGATCGAAATGGCGCTGGGGTCGGTCGAGAACCGGGCCATCGCGGCGAGCGACACCAACGCTGAACCGTTCGCCTGGGCCGCGGCCGACGGCGTAGCGGCGCTTGCGCCGGTTGCCCCCCCGGCGGCGGTCGTCGACGCGCCGCTCGTGGCGAGCGCCGGGCTCGCCGGAACATGGATGTCCTTCAGTACCGAAGGACTTGTCCAGTACTCGGGCGCCACCTCCATCACGACGTGATACTGATTCGCGCTCCCGTAGATGGCCGAGACCTGCCGTTCGCCGAACGCGTCATAAAGCGCCTCGTCGATATCTTTGAAGCTCACGCCCATTCGCGCGGCGGAGTCGCGGTCGACATCGATGCCGACCTGCATGCTCTTGTCCTGCTGGTCGGTGTTGATGTCGGCCAGCGCCGGCATCTTGTGCATCTGCGCGACCAACTTCGGCACCCATTGATCGAGTGTCGCCTGGTCGTCCGCGGTAAGGGTGTACTGGTACTGCGCGGCGCTCTGTCGGCCACCGGCCGCGAGGTCCTGCAACGACTGCAGATAGAGCTGTGTCCCCGGCATATCGGCAAGCCGTCGGCGCACCTGAGCGATCACCTGATCGGCCGTCGCGCGACGCTCACCCAGGGGCTTGAGCGTGACGAACAGCAGTGCGTTGTTGAGCGCGTTCGCTCCCCCCACGAAGCCACCCACGAACGCGACGTTCGGATTCTCCTGCACCGCCTTGTTGACCATCTGGAACTGATGCTGCATCTCGTGCCAGGAGATGCTTTGCGACGCCTGCAGCGTGCCAAGCAGCAGCCCCGTGTCTTCCTCCGGGAAGAAGCCTTTCGGAACCACGGTGAACAGCCAGAGGTTCAGCACGAACACCAGCACCGTCACGCCACCCATCAATAGCGGATGGCGGATGACCCAGCGCAACGACGTGCCGTACAGGCGAGAAAATCCGCTCTCGTGATGCTCGTCGCCGTTCCCGGCTTGCGGTCCTGCGCGCAGGAAAATGCTCGTCAGCATCGGCGTGACCGTGAGCGAAATCAGCATCGACATCACGATCGCAACGGAAAGCGACACCGAGAACTCACGCAGCAGCCGGCCCATCAGGCCACCCATGAACAGCAGCGGGACGAATACCGCGATCAGCGAAACGCTGATCGAAAACACCGTGAAGCCCACTTCCTGCGCCCCTGCGAGTGCCGCCTCGATGGGCTTCTTGCCGCGCGCCAGATGCCGCATGATGTTTTCGACGACGACGATTGCATCGTCGACCACGAAACCGGTCGAAATGGTCAAGGCCATCAGCGAGAGGTTGTTCAAGCTGTAGCCAAGGACGTACATGACCCCGAACGTACCCAGCAGCGACAGCGGTACGACGATCGCCGGAATGAGCGTCGCGCGCCAGCTGCGGAAGAACGCGAACGTGACGGCCGTCACGAGCACGATGGATACAAGCAGCGTCATTTCGACGTCGAGCAGCGAGCCACGGATCGTCTTCGTACGGTCAACCGAAATCGCCAGCTTGATGGACGACGGGATCGCCGCCTCGAGCGCCGGCAGTTCGGCCTTCACGTTGTCGACGGCGTCGATCACGTTCGCGCCCGGTTCCTTATAGAGGACCAGCAACACGGCCGGCTTGCCGTTCGACAGCCCGTAGTTCTCGAGCTGCTCGACATCCTGACGTACATAGCCGAGGTCCGACACACGCACGATGTTGCCGTTGTTCTGCCTGACGATCAGCCGTCCGTAGTCGGCGGGCGAATACAGCATGTCGTTCGCGCCGATCGAATAGTTCTGCCCGCTCGCCGACATCGATCCCTTGGGCAAATCGACATTCGCATTCCCGATCGTGCTGCGGATCTGCTCCAGACTGATGCCGTAGTGGCTCACCCGATCCGGATTCAGTTCGACCCGCACCGCCGGCAGCGCGGCGCCGGCCACCACCACGTTGCCCACGCCGGTTGTCTGCATCAGCTTCTGTTGCAGCACCGTCGACGCCGCGTCGTAAAGCTGGGCTGGCGTGGCCGTGTCGGAGGTCAGACTGATCACGAGGATGGGCGAATCCGCGGGATTGACCTTGCGATACGTCGGGCTGCCGTCCATGTTGGGCGACAGGTTGGTTTTCGCCGCGTTGATCGCGGCCTGCACGTCGCGTGCCGCGCCGTCGATATTCCTGCTCAGGTCGAACTGCAACGTGATCTGCGTTTGCCCGCGCGAGCTGACCGACGTCATCTGGGCCAGGCCCGCAATATGGCCGAACTGCCGCTCGAGCGGCGTCGTGACCGAGGTGGCCACGGTCGTCGGATCGGCGCCGGGCAGTTGCCCCTGCACGAGGATCGTAGGAAAGTCGATTTCGGGCAGCGGCGCAACCGGCAGCAGCCTGAATGCCAGGATACCGAACAACGCAAGGGCGACCGCCAGCAACGTCGTCGCGATGGGCCGCCTGACGAATGGGCCAGACAGGTTCATTGCACATACTCCGTTACGATCGGCTCGTCCGCGGCAAAGCGTCTTTCCAGACGATGCATCGCCAGATAGATCACCGGCGTCGAGAACAAGGTCAGCAACTGGCTGACGCACAGGCCGCCGATAATCGCGATGCCAAGTGGATGCCTCAACTCGGAGCCCATGCCGGAGCCGAACGCGAGCGGCAGTGCGCCGAACAGCGACGCCATCGTCGTCATCAGGATCGGACGGAAGCGCTGTTCAGCCGCACGCCGGATCGCAGCGTGTGCGGACAGGCCGTGGTTGCGCTGCCCGTCCAGCGCGAAGTCGATCATCATGATCGCGTTCTTCATCACGATGCCGATCAGCAGCACGATTCCGATCAGGCCCATGATGTCGAACTGGGTTCCGGCCATCAGCAGCGCCAGCAGCGCGCCAAGCGCCGCCGAGGGGAGCGTGGACAGGATCGTGACGGGATGAATGAAGCTCTCGTACAGGATGCCGAGCATCAGATAGACCACGATCACGGCAGCGGCGACCAGATACCCTTCGCTCGCCAGCGACGACTGAAAGGTCGCGGCCGATCCTTCCAGCGACACCTGGACGGACTGCGGCAACCCTATCTGCTCCTTGACCCGCTCAAGACGGGCGATCGCCGTGCCGAGGCTGTATCCGGGAGCGAGATTGAACGACACGTCCGCATACGGGAACTGGCCCTTGCGATCAATCCTCAGCGGCGCGGGCATTACCTTCATCGTCGCCATCGACGCGAGCGGCGCGAGGCTGCCCGACGACGTATCGACATAGAGTCCTGAAAGCAGATGCGCAAGGTCGTCGGCGTTGTTTCTCGCGACCAGCACCACGTGATACTGGTTCAACTGCGTGTAGATCGTCGACACCTGGCGCTGACCAAACGCGTCGTACAGCACGTCGTCGATCGCCTGCGGCGTGATGCCAAGGCGCGACGCGGTATCGCGGTCGAACGTGAGTTGCACCTGATTGCCTGACTGCATCGCCTCACTCTGCACGTCGGCAAACGCCGGATCGCCGCGCAACGCGCCAACCAGCTCGCCAGTCCAGCGAGTGAGCAGCGCCGGATCGGTCGACTGCACGCCGAGCCGGTAGCTCGTCGTCGAGACGGTGTCGTCGAGCGTCAGATCCTGCACCGGATGCAGAAACAGGCGCACGCCCGCGAGGCCTGCGGTGTCATCGGTCAGTCGGCGGATCACCTCGTCGATGCGCGCTCGCTCGCCCTTGTCCTTCAGGTTGATCAACAGCGTGCCCTGATTGACCGTCGGTCTCGTCTGATCGATGCCGACAAACGACGAGAGACTTGCGACTGCCGGATCGCGTGCGATCCGCTCGACGACCTGCTGCTGTTGGCCGATCATGCGCTGGAACGAAATGGTCGGCGCGGCCTGCACGACACCTTCGATCAGACCTGTGTCCTGCGCGGGAAAGAAGCCCTTCGGCATCAGCATCAGCACGACGAACGTCAGCGTGGCCGTCAACACCACCGATGCGATCGTCAGGCGCCAATGCGACAACACCCAGTCGAGACCGCGTATGTACCTGCTGTTGAGCCGGTCGAAGAAATCGACCCGATGCGAGTGTGGCTGCGCTTTTAACATGCGCGAGCACATCATCGGCGTAAGCGTCAGCGATACGAACGCCGACAGGACGATCGCGACCGACAGCGTCAGCGCGAACTCGCGGAACAGGCGCCCGACCACGTCGCCCATGAACAGCAACGGGATCATGACCGCAATCAGCGACACGGACAACGAGACGATCGTAAAGCCGATCTCCTTCGCACCCTTGATCGCGGCCCTCAGGGGCGTTTCCCCAGCCTCGATGTAGCGCGTAATGTTCTCGATCATTACGATCGCATCGTCGACGACAAAGCCTGTCGCGACAGTCAGCGACATCAACGTGAGGTTATTCAGCGAAAAGCCGAGCCCGTACGCGACCGCGAGCGTGCCAACGAGCGAAAGCGGCACGGTGACCGCGGGAATCACGGTAGCGGGCACATTGCGCAGGAATACGAAGATCACCATCACGACGAGCGCCACGGCGATTGCCAGCTCCGTTTCGACGTCGGCAACCGACGCGCGGATCGTCTTCGTGCGATCCGTCAGCACGGCGACCTTCACCGATGCGGGCAAGCTCGCCCGCAGTTGCGGCAACAGCTTCTGCACGCTATCGACCACATCGATCACGTTGGCGCCCGGCTGCCGCTGGATGTTCAGCACGATAGACGGCGTGCTGTTGGTCCATGCCGCCTGTTGCAAATTCTCGGCGCTGTCGATCGACCTGGCGATCTGCGCCAGCCGAACCGGTGCGCCTTGCCGGTAGGCGATGATCAGGTCGCGATAGTCCGCCGCCGATTGCAGCTGGTCGTTCGCGCCGATCGAATACGACTGGTATTTTCCGTCGAGACTGCCCTTCGCCTGGTCAACGTTGGCACTGCCGAGCGCGGTGCGCACGTCGTCGATCGACATGCCGAGTGCGTTGAGCGCGCCGGTATCGGTCTGCACCCGCACGGCCGGCCGCTGACCGCCGCTGATCGTGACGAGGCCCACGCCTGAAATCTGCGAGATCTTCTGCGCAAGCCGGGTATCGGCCAGGTCCTCGATCTTCGTCAGCGGCAGCACGTCGGATGTCAGCGACAGCGTGAGCACCGGGGGGTCGGCAGGGTTGACCTTGCTGTAGACAGGCGGATACGGCAGATTAGCCGGCAGAAAGCTCGACGACGCATTGATCGCAGCCTGCACTTCCTGCTCGGCGACGTCGAGCGAGAACGACAGATCGAACTGCAACGTGATCACCGATGTGCCGTTCGAGCTCGTCGAGTTCATCGCCTTCAGCCCCGACATCTGGCCGAGCTGTCTTTCGAGCGGCGAGGTGATGGACGAACTGACCACATCCGGGCTTGCGCCGGGATACTGCGTGTAGACCTGGATCGTCGGATAGTCGATTTCCGGTAGCGCCGAAACAGGCAGCAGGATGTATCCCAGCACCCCGGCCAGAAACAACGCAATCATCAACAGCGCGGTCGCAATGGGTCGCTCGATAAAGATTCGTGAAGCGTTCATCGTCGGCTCCGCTCAGTGCGCCACGACTTTCACGAGCGAGCCGGTATCGAGCCTGTCTGCACCGTCGGTCGCGACCCGCTCTCCTTCCTTCACCCCGCCATCGAGAATCGCCGTGTCGTCGCCTTTTACCGGCCCGGTCTTCACGTTGCGCAATGCCACTGCGCCTGCGCCGCCGATCACGAAAACGAAATCGCCGTTCGCGCCATGCTGGATCGCCGTAGTCGGCACGACCGGAATCCGCTGCAGCGTGTCGACCTGCATCCGGACATTCACAAATTCGTTCGGGAACAGCGCGCTGCCGGAATCGGGGAAGACGGCCTTGACGTTAATCGTGCCGGCGCTCGTATTGACGAGGTTGTCGACCGCAAGCAGCGAGCCCTTCGCGAGCAACGATTTGCCGTCACGGTCATAGGCCAGCACCTGAACCTCCCCCTGCGACATCGCCCGCCGGATCCGTCCCAGGTAGTCTTCCGGCACCGAGTAGATCACGGTCGCCGGCTGCAGCTGCGTGATGACCGCGATACCGGTCGTGCTGGTGCTGCTCACGTAGTTGCCGGGGTCGACCAGGCGCAGGCCCACCACGCCATCCACGGGAGACGTGATGGTGCAATAGCCGACCTGAACCTGCAGATTGTTCACGTTGCCCGTGTCCGCCAGCACGGTGCCTTCGTCCTCCTGGACGGTAGCTACTTGCGTATCGAGCGTCTGCTGCGTAATCGAGCCCGCTTTGATCAGCTGCTGATAACGTTGCAGGTCCAGTTTCGCGTTCGCGAGTACAGCCTGGTCATGACGCAGCGTACCCTGTGCCTGCAGCAACTGCGCTTCGAGCGCCCGCGAATCGATGCGTGCAATCACCTGTCCTTTCCTGATCGTCTGCCCCTCGCTGAAATCGACGGAACGCAGTATCCCGTTGACCTGCGTGATGACCGTGACGGTCCGTGTCGGTGTCACGGTGCCGAGCGAGTCGATATAGACAGGAACATCGGTAACCGAAGCCGCAACCGCGCTCACGGGGATCGGATCTGGTGCGACAGCCGTCTGACGGTGAGCGTGAGCCTGGTGGAACCACCCGACGGCCACGACGCCGGCCATGAATATACTAAGTAGCGCAAAGTATCTTGTAAGGTTTTTCATCACACAACCTGAAAAATGGCCATCTCATCAAATGCTCACGCTGCCCTGCCAGACCCTTTGGGCGGGGCTCGAGCGTCACATTAAGTCGTAGTCCCTGCCACACCACGTCGACGGCGCAGTCATCGCGCCGACAAGTGCCCGTTAAGGAATGGGAATTTGCACCACGGCCTTGAGTCCGGACGGCGCATTCTGGAAGAGATCGAGCGTGCCGCCATGCTGCTGTGCGACGTGCTCCGCTATCGCGAGGCCGAGGCCGCTCCCGCCCTTTCGATCCGCCTCTGAGCCGCGCCGGAATGGTTGCTTTATCAACGACAGAAGCTCTTGAGGCAGGCCCGGCCCCCGATCCTCAACCGCAATCGTGACGCTTCGCGCGTCCATGGTCGTCCGTACTGCGAGCCCGACCTGACCGTACACGACCGCGTTCTGCATCAGGTTCATCAACAGGCGCTGCATGCCCACCGGTCGGAACGCAATAGGTGGCAATTCCGCGAGCGACAGTTCGAACGTGCGACCGAGACCTGCATAGTCGGCGGCGAGCTGTTCGATCAGCGCGTTCAGATCGCCGTGCGTCGCCGGTTCGCTATCCCACCCACGGGCGAAATCGATAAACTGCTGGACGATCGTGTCGATCTCCTCGACAAAGCGTTCCGCACTGGCGGCCGGGGCCTCGAATGACTCCGGCGCGAAGATGGCCATGCGCAGCTTGGTCAGCGGCGTGCGGATATCATGCGATATGCCCGCAAGCATTTCGGCGCGCGTCGCTTCGAGATCTTCGAGCGTCGACGCCATCCGGTTGAACGCCTCCGCTACTGTTGCCAGCTCGCGCGGGCCGCTCACGGGAACCGCTTCGGGCCAAACGCCACGCTCGATGGTGCCGGCAGCGCGCGCCAGCCGGCGCAGCGCCTGTTCGACCGGCCGGTGGATCAGATAGGCCCCAAGAGCAGGAAGGGTGGCCGCACTTAACAACAGACCGATCAGCGCCCAAGGCAGCGTACTGCTCATGGCCGAGGTTCCACGCAGCGCCACCCAGTACCGCACGTCCTGCACATGGAGACGCACCCAGATCCGGTGCCCGTCGCGCTCCCAGCGAAGCTGTTCGTCCGGGGCAAGTTCCGATGCCAGTCGACCGAAAAAGCGGTGCGCCATGTAGTCGGGAGGCAACCCGTCGCGAGCCTGTGGCGGCGGCAGTTCACCTTGGGGCGCTCCGTTCATTTCGAGCAGTTGCCGGTTTCGCTCGTCGTCCGGCAGTACTGACAACAGCCGGTCCAGGATCCGGATCTGCGATGCCACGAGCGCTGCGCCATCGTCAACTCTGGGCTTCTGGATAAAGTTCAGATAGACGGCAAAGACCAGGATCTGACTTGTCAGCATCAGTACAATCAACAGCAATACGTTGCGCGCGAAAAGGGAACCCCGCCATACCGACATACCGCTTCCTTTCATCTCGCTCTCTCGATGACCTGCTACGCAGGTATACATAAAACAGTCAGATGCCTTTTGCATTCGATTGACCAGTCCCGGGATCGCAGTGGGTCCTCTGCATCCTTGCCCGGGAAAGGCACTCATCCACTTGCGCGGTCGTGCCGTACAGCGCGTCCAAAAGGATGGCGGACGAATTGCCATAGCGTCGCGCGAGCTCCGCCAGATTCATTAGCGCCGCATGCGGCACTGTGCACTGCGATGCCAAGCTGTAAACGATGATGAATTATCGCTGCGGGGGACAATCGTTTGGGTGCACGTCCATTCAGCCTCATGCACCCTCCAACCGTAAGTGCACCGAGGACGCCCAGCAGCACAAAGTCGGCAACCAGCAGACCGCGGCGAGCAGCGTTGGCGCCGAAGCGATGTGCTACATGGCATTGCTGCTTTGATGGACCGGGGTGATGTATCGCACGAGACGGGTTCGGCGCAGAGAATTCACGACCAGTGACCGGCCACCCAAACCCCACCTACCCAGTGACCAGGCATCCAGACGCGACGCGGCACCGTAACTACATACATCTCAGGACGACGCGGCATGACGACGACCGCCATGGGAGGTGGGGGCGCTGGCGCAACCGTCACAACCGGTGCGACTGCCGCCGGCACGGCGGCTGCTGCGTAACCGTTCTGCACGACCACGGTCGGCGGCGCATAGACAAGTGTCGCCGGAACGACAGCGACGGGGGCCGGCACGGCGACACCGACGACCACGCCGGCGAATGCGGAAGCAGTCATGCATGTGAGCAAAGCCCCTCCCACCAGCATGGCAAACGTTCGAGTTTTCATGAGCATCCTCCTTTACATAGAGGGCGCACGAAGTGGATTGCGCGCCGAGAAGAGAATGTACAGAGATCGCGACCTCAAATCTGTTGGAAAGGTGTGTCAAAAAATGTCACTTTGGCACTGGCGGGTAAGTGGAAAAGCTGGGACGTGAGTCGGTCATAATGGCCGGCAACAAGGAACCAGAAGATGACGAAACGCAACCGACGGACACACTCACCGGCGTTCAAGGCAATGGTGGCACTCGCGGCGCTCAAGGGCGACAAGACGCTGGCCGAGCTGGCCTAGCAGTTTGATGTGCATCCGAACCGGATCACGGACTGGAAGAAGCAACTGCAGGAGCGTGTTGCCGAAGTGTTCGAGACGGGCCAGACATCGGCCGAGCCCCCGGTCGATGTGAAGGTGTTGCACGCGAAGATCGGGCAATTGACTCGTAAGCGGCTCAGCTGGGCCGTTCGTCCCGTTCGTCCATTCGCGCGCGGGTGAGGCATGATGGCGAACTGGAGCTGGCGGTCAACACGCAGATCAGCCTGAACTCGCTGACAACCTCGTGCCCTTGCGCCTGCCGGACAGCCAGTTGCTCGCGCACGACGAAAGCTCGGTCGACGTCGACGCGATCTGAACGCGTTGCTTCGATCCGGATGCCTAGGCCCTGTTCAATTTCTCTGGGGCTCGGAAGCCACGCATTCGGCGCTCGCGCTCGCGCGTCGGCTGATGACTGCTTTGCGCGGTTGTTGACACGAGCGCTCGCTTTGACGAACACATGCCTGACGTTCGCCAGTTCAGGGATATTGGCCTTCGCCGCCGGATAGCTGCTGCGAACACGGCTAGCGGAATTTACGAACATCAACACCGGCCGATGGGAAAGGCCGGCTCACCGGCCCCTCGGCGATATGCGGTTTTCGATTGCCCCCAGCCTTGCCTCTGCGCTCAGCCGTGCTGCTGAGCCACCGTCGCTTGCCAGCCAGTGCGCGCTTCCACCCACTCCGCCAACATCAGCAAATCCAGGTCGCCGTGAGCGGCGCCCACCAGTTGTGCGCCAAGCGGCAAGCCCGCCGGCCCGAATCCCACCGGAACGGTCACGGCCGGTACACCGAGGAACGTCCACGGTGCGCAGAACGATGCGTCGCCCGTATAGTCGAGTCCGCGCGGCGGCTCGCCCGTGGCCGGCGCGACCAGCAGCGCATCGAGCGCCATCGTGCGCGTCAGCCAGTCGTGAAAGCGATGCGCCATCGGCATCTGCGCCGCCTTGATCCTGGCGTAGGCGGTGACGGGCAGCTTGCGTCCCTCGTCGACGAGACCGCGCATTGCCTGGCTCACGAGCTCGGGCGTGCGGTCTACAAGTTCGCCGTGCGTGATGGCCGCTTCCACGGACATCAGTTTCAACGCATGCGCGGGCGTTTCGAAGATCTCGGCAGGCAGATCGACTGAGACTATCTCGGCACCGTCTCGCGCGAGCTGGGCCGCGAGCCTGTCCAGCGCAGCCTGTTGCGCCGGCTCGACTTCGCCGCCGACCTGTTTCGACAGCACGCCGATGCGCCGCGTCCCAGTGCCGCGCGTCGTCGCGGCAGTGTGCGGAACGTGCGAGACGTGCGGATCGGCTGCATCGGCCCCAGTGACGAGCGCCAGTGTGTAAGCTACATCGGCGACGCGCGTCGCGAACATGCCGACGTGATCGAGCGACCACGCCAGCGGCAACACGCCCGTGCGCGCGATCGCGCCATAAGTCGGCTTGAACCCGACGATGCCGCAGTACGCCGCAGGCCGGATCACCGAGCCCTGGGTCTGCGTGCCGAGTGCGAGCGGCACGATGCCCGCCGCCACCGCCGCCGCGGAGCCACTCGACGAACCACCCGGTGTGAACCCGCCATTCCACGGGTTGACGGTCGCGCCCGGCTGACGCCAGGCGAATTCGGTGGTCACGGTCTTGCCGATAATCGACGCGCCCGCCGCACGCAGACGCGCCACCACCCACGCATCGTGCTCAGGGCGTCGGCCCTTGTAGGCGGGTGAGTTGAATTCGGTCGGCATGTCGGCGGTATCCAGAACGTCCTTCACCGCGACAGGCACGCCCGCCAACGGCGCCGTCGCATCGACGGCATTGACCGGCGCGATCTCCGGCAAATAGCAGAACGCATGCAATGACGCCTGCGATTCGCACGCGGCATCGTAGGCGCGCACGACGTACTGCGCGACGTCTGCATTGCCCGAGGCGACCTCGGCGCGAATCCGGGCGATAGTGGGAATCGGGGCGACGGTGGAAGAAGCAGGGAACATGGTCATGGAAGCGTCGGCAAACGGTGTCATTTCGCGGCAAGCGCCGGCTGAATGTAACTCTGAACGATGAACCTATCGTAGCTGGGTTGCTGCTTCAGGTTGCCGAGCGCGATCTGCGTGTCCATCGCGACGGTCAGCGCTTTCGGCGTGATGCCGACGTTCTTCGGATACACGCCTTCGTCCAGCATGCGCTTGACGGCTGCATCGACCACCACGGGATCGAGCGTCGGGAATTCCTTGCGAGCGATCGCCGCGGTTTCCGCAGGATGGCCCTGCATGAAAACCAGCGCGTTTTGCAGCCCCTTCACGAACCTCGCGGCCGCATCAGGATCGACGCTGCGTTTGGCGGAGATCGACGAGAACGCGTATTCGCCATAGAGCTTCGGAAAGCCGAGCACGACTTTCATGCCCTTCGCGACGGCCTGATCGAGACCCGGCTCATACATCACCGCGATCTTCGACTGACCGGCGACCAGCGGTCCGATCTCCGAGCCGAGCGGCACCTGAACCAGCTTGATGTCACTCTGGGACATGCCGTTCTCCTTCAACAGCTTGAAGAACAGCGACGTGCTCGTAGTCGGCATCTGTCCCGACACGACAACCTGATCCTTCACATCCTTGATGCCGCTGAACTTCACGTCCGGCGCAACCGCGATCCACACCGCCGCACCGTTCACGACGTTGGCGATCACGTCGACATCCGCGCCCTTCTCGGCGGCCACGGCCGTCCACTCCGGCCCGTGCAGCGAGAAATCGGCGCTGCCCGACAGCACGGCGGAGAGCGCCGCGCTCGGGCTACCCGCCGTCTGCTTGCTAACATCGAGTCCCTGCTTCTCGAAGAAGCCACCGTCGATCGCTACATAGAGCGGCAAATACAGCATCGACTGGAACGCCTGCGAAATAGTCACTTTCTTGCCTGCGGCAAGCGCCGGCGTCGAAACAGCTGCAACGCTCACTGTTAAAGCGATGCTCAGCGCGCTCAGCGCCTTTCTTGCGGTTAGTGCCATCGTCTGTCCTGAGATGAAGTGGTTGGACTGCCGGAAATGGGTTAAACCTTGAGCGTGGTGGTATTCGACGCCTGCCGCCACGGCAGCAGCTTGCGCTCGAGCAGGTCGATCAAAAAGTACAGAACGAAGCCGATCGCCATCAGTACGAACAGGCCCGCCCACACGGTGTTGAGGTCATACAGGCTCGACGCTGTGAAGATCATGTGCCCGAGGCCCTTCTCTGACGAGATGAATTCGCCCACCACCGCGCCAACCAGACCGAAGCCGACGTTGATGCGAAAGGTGGAGATCACATAGGGTAGGGTGAACGGCACCACCACTTTCATGAAGACATCGTTTTTGTTCGCGCCGAGCGTGACAAGCAGCGCCTGCAAATCGGGATCGGCGTCTTTGGCCGCTTCATACGCGGCGATCAGCGCGACGATCGCGGTCAGCGAAATGGCCAGCGCGACCTTCGAGATCAACCCGGTGCCGAACCACAAGATCACGATCGGTGCGAAAGCGATCTTCGGCACACTGTTGATCGCGACGATGAATGGCTCGATCAGCCGCGCGACGAACGGCGAATACCACAGCGCGAGCCCGCACACCGATCCGACCGCCGTGCCGAACACGAAACCGAGAATGGCTTCGAAAAGCGTATAGCCGGTGTCGATAAAAAGCTGATGCGATTGCATGTCGCGCACGAGCGCCGCGAGGATTTTCGACGGCGAGCCGACGAGGAAATTCGATACCCAGCCCAGGCGCGCCGCCCCTTCCCAGATGGCGAAGAACGCAATCACGGCCGCCAGTTGCAGCAGCGAGCGGCCCCAGCCGCTGTCAAGTGCGTACCGCACGCGAGCCTTCGGTGCACGCCGTGCCGGTGCCGATTTATCGATGGAAATGGACTGTGTCATGCTGCCTTTACCTCCGTCTGAATATCGAGCTCGCCGCACAATGCATGAAAGTAACCCGCGAAGTTGGGGTCGCTGCGCGCACCGATCGGCGAGCGCGCGGCGATGTCGATGTCATAGATCTTCTTCACCTGCGAAGGCCGGCCGCCGAGCACGACCACGCGCCTGGACAACGCGACCGCTTCGTCGATGTCGTGTGTGACGAGCACCACTGTCTTATGGAACGTTTCGACAGCTTCCATCAACACGCCTTCCAGGTACAGGCGCGTCTGATAGTCGAGCGCCGAGAACGGCTCGTCCAGCAAGATGATGTCGGGATCGTTGATCAGCGTGCGGATGAGCGCGACGCGCTGACGCATGCCGCCCGACAGCATGCGGGGATAGGCATGTTCGAAGCCCGCGAGGCCATACGTGTTGAGGTATTCCATCGCCATGTCGTGCGCCTGAGCGGCCGGCATATTCGACAGTTCCGGTCCGATCAGCACGTTTTGCAGCACGGTACGCCACGGCAGCAGCAGGTCGCGCTGCATCATGTAGCCGACCTTGCCGCGTAAGCCGTCGACGCTTTGCCCGCGATAGACGATATCGCCGCTATCCGCCTCGAGCAGGCCGGCGATCACGTTGAACACGGTCGTTTTCCCGCAGCCCGAAGGCCCGATGATGCTGACGAAATCGCGTTCGTGAATATCGAAGGTCAGACCGCCGAGGACGTCGACCGAGCCGAGTTTGTTCGAAAACGATTTGCGGATATTGCGTAAGGCAAGCTGAACGGGCATGTTTGTTCCTCGACGACGGTTCGGTGTGCATTGCGGCAGACGGCGGGCGGAGTCAAACGCCCCGCTGTGCGGCGAGAAAGCGGCGGCGCATCGGCTTAAGCACGGCAATGGCCAGCAGTGCGGTGGCGATGTCGAGCGTGATCGCGGTGGAGAACACCGGCTCCCAACTGCCCGCGTGCTGATGCAGCAATGCCGCGAGGGGGCCGCCGAAGATCGAGCCGATCCCTTGCGAGATGTAGAGCCAGCCGTAGTTCTCGGTGGCGTGACGCGTGCCGAAGGTGTCCGTCAGCGTCGCCGGGAACAATGAGAAGATTTCGCCCCAGCCGAAGAACACCACGCCCGACAGCAGCACGAATAGCACGGCGTTATCGCGCGTGAGCAGCCACAACGCCATTGCTATGCCTTCGAGTGCGAACGCGAAGAACATCGTGTTCTCGCGCCCCACCTTGTCCGACACCCAGCCGAACAGCGGCCGCGTGAGTCCGTTCGTGAAGCGGTCGATTGTCAACGCCAGCGGTAGCGCAGCCATGCCGAACACGAGCACCCTGGTCACGCCGAAGTCGGCGGCGAAGGTGGCCATCTGCGAGGTGACCATCAGACCCGACGTGGACATCATGGTCATCATCGCGAACATCAGCCAGAAGAGCGGCGTCTTCAGTGTCTGCGACGGGCGAAAACTCGCGACCGTCGGCGCGGAAATGGAACCCGCGGAACCCGCGGAACCGGCGGCATCGTCGTGCGAAGGCGGCACGCGCAAACCCTGCGAAGCCAGCAGACCGACCACTGCGAACGCAATGCCGAACATCCACAGCGTGGCTTCGATGCCGCGTGTCTGCAGCGACGTGGCGATCGGGAACGTCGTGACGATCGCGCCCATGCCATAGCCGGCAGCCACCGCGCCCGCCGCGAAGCCGCGCCTGGTCGGGAACCAGCGCACCATCAGCCCCACCACGCCGACATACACAATGCCCGTGCCCAGCCCGCCGATCACACCGTAGGTCAGATAGAGCATCGGCGCGCTATGCACCTGCGAGGCCAGAATCCAGCTCAGGCCCGCCATCGCGGTGCCGATCGAGATCGGCATGCGCGGTCCGAAGCGGTCGATCAGCTTGCCCTGAAACGCCGAGAAAAACGTCTGCAATATGATCAGCAGCGAGAACGTGACTTGCAGTTCAGGTAGCGCTACGCCGAGTTTCGCGGCGAGCGGTTTGGTCATCAGCGTCCATACATATTGCGGACTCGAGATCGCCATCATGCAGACGAGACCCAGCCCCAGCTGAAGCCAACGGTTGTCTGTCACGGTGGTCGAAGTGCTGCGGAGGTCCGCCGACGCTATGGATTGCGAGCGTGTGGGTGTGGTCATCGTAACTCCATTTACTGAGCAAATGCCTGCCGGCGCCCGGCAGACGTGCAGCGTCCTCCGGGCCTCAAAGGCCGGACCTGCAATCCGATTGAAAAAAAGCGCGCGTGTGCGTCTACCAGCCCGCGGCTGCCCCGTCACTGCGCGGATCGTAGCCCGCTTCAATCAATCCATCTGGATACCGAACGATTGCGCCGGCGTGTCCCATTGCCTCGTCGTAGGCCTGCATCGTCTCGACCTGGTGGCCGAGCGCTTCGAGCCGGGCCACTGTGCCGGGCGCGAAGCGCGCTTCGAGCTTGAGCGTGTCGGTCGACTGGCCCCAGGTCCGGCCCAGCAGCCAACGCGGCGCATCGATCGCGGCTTGCGGATTCCAGCCGAATTTCGCGATGCGTGAGAAAACCGCGCTCTGCGATTGCGGCTGGCCGTCGCCGCCCATGTTGCCGTAGACCATCGTACGGCCGTCGGCAAAACGTGCGAGCGCCGGGTTCAGCGTATGAAAAGGCCGGCGCAGCGGCATCAGCGGATTGCGTGCGCGCTCGTCGAGCGAAAAACTGCAGCCGCGGTTCTGCCAGTTGATGCCCGACCCCGCCAGCACGATGCCGCTGCCGAACTCGTGATAGATGCTCTGGATGAAGCTCACCGCGACGCCGTTGCTGTCTGTCACGCCAAGCCACACCGTATCGCCCGGCCCGCGACCGGCGCCCCACGGCGCGGCCTGGGTGATCGAGACTTGCGCGGCCATCGCGTCAAGCGCGGCCGGCTGCAGCAACTCACGCGGATCGACGCGCATGTAATCCGGGTCGGTAATCTCGGCGTCGCGCACGGCGAACGCCAGTTTGGTCGCTTCGACGCACGCATGCACGAACTCGGGACCAAGCGGGTCCATGTCCTTCGTCAGCACCCGATCGAGGATGCCCAGAATCAGCAGCGACACCAGCCCCTGGGTCGGCGGGGGCATGTTATAGATCGTGCCCAGCGAGTGCTTGAGCGCGAGCGGCGTTCGCAGGCGCGCCTCGTGCCGTTCGAGATCCGCAAGGCTCAGCAGGGAGCCCGCTGACTGCAGATCGCCGGCAATGCTGCGTGCGAGGTCGCCCCGATAGAAGTCGTCGAAGCCCGCGTCGGCCAGACGTTCGAGCGTAGCGGCAAGACGCGGTGCGACGAAGCGCTCGCCGGTAACGGGCGCGGAACCGCCGGGTAGAAAGGTTTCGGTGAAACCCGCGATCGGGCGCAATTCGGCAAGGCGGCTCTCCACACACTGCGCGTGGCTGCACGTGACCGGCACGCCGTGCTTCGCGTAGTGGATCGCGTCTTCCAGCAGGCGTTTGACCGGCAGCCTGCCCCCGAGCGTTTCAGCCGACCAGCGCTGCGCGCGCTGCCAGCCCGACACCGTGCCGGCCACGGTATTGGCTGCGAGCGGGCCGCGCACGGGAATCGCCGCCAGTCCGCGCGCGCGGTATTCGTCGATTGTTGCGGCCAGCGCCGCCGCGCCACATGCTTCGATGCCGACCGGCTCGGCGCCGGGACGGGAGATCAGCCAGAAGCCGTCCCCGCCTATGCTGTTCATGTGCGGATAGACGACCGCGATGGTCGCGGCGGCGGAAATCATCGCTTCGACGGCGTTGCCGCCTTCACGCAGGATGGCGAGAGCGCTCTGCGCGGCGAGCGCGTGAGGCGCAACCGCCATGCCGCGGGTTCCGCGGCCCGGATTCAGGAATTTGGATGCCATGGGAGCAATAGAGGTTTGCTTGTATACATACCCATCTCTATGCGAAAACCGTGCCATCAGCCAGAATTCCCGCAGAGGCTGACTGCAGAAGGAGCTTAAAAGCTCGAGCCGCTCCAACGTATGTTGCTAGATGGTGCCGCGCAACCTTGGTGGTGCATAGGGAGCGCTGTGGGGCTCCAATGCGGTGCGGGCGCGTTGCAGGCGCTCGGTCGTCAGCGTGCGCACCTCCGCCCTGCTCCCTTCTATGTGCCGTCCCAGCAACTCGACGGCACTGTCCGCCGCAAGATTGCGGATGGCCGCGAGAATTGCAATGTGTTCGTCGTAAGTGTCATCGATGCAGTCACCATAGACGAGATCGAGCCGCCGCACCACGCGGATGCGGTCGGTCACGCGCTGCATGGCCGCGCTCAACTCGGCGTTGCCGGCGGCGACGACCAACGCCTCGTGAAAGGCTTCGTCGAGTGCCACCATCTCGCGGCCATCGCGAACGCGCTGTGCGCGAGGAACGTTCCAGATGCGCTCGAGCCGCTCGAGCATCTGCAAGGCGGTCGCGGATAAGGCGCCGTCGACCCCAAAGAACCGGCTGACCGAAAACGTCTCGATCAGCTTGCGCATTTCGTATAGATCTTCGAAGCGCTTGAAATCGATCGGCACGACTTCCCAGCCGCCGCGCACATAGCCGCGCATCAACCCGTCGCTTTGGAGGCGCTGCAGCGCCTCGCGCGCCGGTGTGCGGGAAACGCCGAAGCGATCCGCGATACTGCCTTCGGTCATACGATCGCCGGGCAGCAGGCGCATGTCGAAGATATCGTCGCGCACGCTGAAATAAACATGGTCAGCGCGCGACGAGGGAGATTGGGTTGTGTCTTTCACACATGAGCCTGGAATTGACGGGTCTTTTCGGCAGTGACTATCGGCTAGCCTCAAAACATCCGTCAACAGAAATTTAATCTGCCGGCGGCTCGGGCGGACGCCGCCATTGTAGGCGTCAGTAACAAACTTGAATCGGACAGGTGCCGTATGTCGAGAAGCTGGGTAATACGGATGCTGAAAAGCTGAGGGCGCATGGAGTACTCCGCAGTCCGGGGCGCGCCGGGCGCGCTTCTGGCCAGCGAGAAATGCTCCTGCAAGCTGATGATGCTCATCGCTTAGCGTGGCGGAAAGCTGCGCTGCTAGCGTCGTGTCGAGCACGTGCGATGCACTCTGACGCAGAACCGTATTCATGATCTTCCTGGTCTCCCGAAGGGCGTTGTGTGGCTGGGCGAGCAGCTTGTCAGCGAGTTTCAGGGCCTCGTCCATCAACTGTCCGGAGGCAACTGCGCGATTCCGCTAGTCCATACCCGACCGCCTGTTGCCCGCTAATCAAAGGGGGTTCGTGCGAACGGCATCGCACCCGGCACCTTCAAGACAGAGATGGCGCGTTCACAATGGGAAGATCCCGCGATGGTCGCCTGGTACGAACAGCTCAACCCGTCAAAGCCCTTCGGCGACGTCGATGAAACAGCAAGGAGAACTCCGAGCCATTTCGCTTCACCGTGCTCCATTCCTTCGCCAGGATTTCGTCAAGAGTGCGTCGGTTGTTCAAGCCAGTCAGCACATCCGTACGTGCAATCAAACGCATTTCATCCTCTGCCTGTATCCGGCGACGAAGCTGAGCCGGAAGTGAAAACGAAAGCGCAATAAACACAGCCCCAAAAGATGCACATGAGCGATCCGATTGTGATTGCACGTGTGCGTCAAAGCGCGTACATATCACGCTCGGCCGCGGCGACCATTATGATCAGAGGTAGCCCCGGAAAATTCTTGAACCAATAAAGGCGGCGCACACCGTCAATCGATGCGATTTCACTAAAGCTTCCCTCGGGTGCCGAGATGAATCGCCGAAATGTATGGGACTGGCTGATGTCCTTCCCAAGGATCCTATTACCGAGAGGTTGACGCATGATCGTGACGCCCTCCTTCCCGATTAGCGAAACAGCAAGGCGCGAAAGTAGTCGAGACTGATGACCAGGACGACGATTCCACCGCTCTGCAATCAGGGCGATATTGCGAAGGTTGATTCGAGTATATTCTGCGGCATCGCGACGGCTCTGATACAGCACGAAAGCGGATAGCGCAATCATGACGATTGCCACCAACATCCCGCAGCCAGCTACAGGCTGCAGCAACGCCTGCAGGATGTACTTCGCCGTGGCGCCTCGATAGGAATGGAAAGTGTTTTTCTTGCTCAATTCCTGTCCCACCCACTCACCGGCCCTGGCCTTGAGCCTTTTTCCAGCCCATTCGTAGTGAACTTCGCGGCTTTGAATAGCGCTAACACTACTGTGTTACGATTGCTTACACACTGTAGTAAAGAACGGACGCTTGGTAAAGGCGGTTTTGTCCTCGCGACAAGCGGTAGCGCTGGGCAAATCGGACCTGCTGATAACACGCTCACGCCCTTGCCTTGCGCTGCGGTATCCAACCGGGGGATTGAGTGAGCCGTCTTGTTGTTGTTTCGAATCGCACTGCTGACCTCCGGAAGGCCGCAGCGGGAGGTCTCGCTGTAGCGGTAAAAGAGAGTCTGCAACAGACAGGTGGGATGTGGTTTGGCTGGAGCGGCAAGATTCGCGACGCGGCACCCGAATCTGACAGCGAGACCAGCGTCAGACTGCAAACAGTCGGGAACATACAACTGGTGACGCTTGACCTGAACCAGCAGGATTACGATAGCTACTATCTGGGATACGCGAACGATGTCTTATGGCCGGTATTCCACTACCGGCTGGACCTTGCGAATTTTGATGTACGATTCGCAGCAGGGTACCGGCGGGTCAACCAGCTGTTCGCGCGAAAGCTGCTACCGTTGCTCAGGCCCGACGACATCATCTGGGTCCATGACTATCACCTGATCCCCCTTGCTGCCGAACTCAGAGCGATGGGGTGCGGCAACCGGATCGGATTCTTTCTGCATGTCCCGATGCCACCGCCTCTCATCATGGCGGCCATTCCAGAGCACGAATGGCTCATGCGTTCACTATTCGCCTACGATCTGGCCGGCTTCCAGAGCGAAGCGGATGTAACGCATTTTACGCGCTACGTAGAGTCCGAAGCCAGCGCTGACGCGCTACCCGGCGCACAGCTTCGGGCCTTCAATCGCACGTTGCGGGTCGGGGCGTATCCGATAGGAATCGACGTCGATGAGTTCGCCGCTCTCGCGCAGGACCGGGAGGGTGTCGAAATGTTCGATCGTATGCGACAGGAGTACTCCCGACGCCGCCTGCTTCTCGGCGTCGACAGGCTGGATTACTCAAAGGGTCTACCGCAGCGCGTGCACGCGTTTCGTGAGCTTCTCGCGAACTACCCCGAGAACCGCAACAGTGCAACACTCATCCAGATCGCGTCCCCGAGCCGGGAAGACGTGGGTGCCTATGACGATCTGCGCCGCGAGATGGACAGCCTCTGCGGCGCGATAAACGGTGACTTCGGCGAACTTGACTGGATGCCGGTTCGTTATATTCATCGCAACGTCGCCCGTAAGCGGCTACCGGGACTATATCGCGCAAGCCGCGTCGCGCTTGTCACGCCACTGCGCGATGGGATGAACCTGGTCGCCAAGGAGTTTATCGCCGCGCAGGACCCGGGCGATCCCGGCGTGCTGGTTCTCTCCCGATTTGCCGGCGCAGCGGAACAATTGAAAGAAGCTCTTCTTGTGAATCCGTACGATACGCACGGGACAGCGCACGTCATTCAGCGCGCGCTGACGATGTCAATCGAAGAACGGATCAGTCGTCACGCAGCATTGATGGGGCGGATCCGCCAGTTCGATGTGCACTGGTGGAGTTCGAGTTTTCTGAGGGATCTCTCGGCTGCTGAGCGCAGTGACGACCGTGAACCGGTGCTGGGACATTCAGCCGATCGCGCGAGCTAACCGACGGCGATTGGCGCATCGTGCCGCCCTACGCCGACGACGCAATCGGCTCGAGTACCCACGCGACAGCGCGTTGCAGCCCCGCTGAAGAGCACATGCAGACTGATTGCGTGACAACTGATGTAACAAACGAATGTTGAGGTGCCGCGATGCTGTACGACTACGGAACATTTCACATCGATTGCCGGGCGCACCGCGCTAACGATGGTCGTTACGTTGCGAGAGCCAGAATCAGTCGCGGACCGGGCGACGCGGAAGACCGCGTCGAAACGCATGATTCAGGTGATATCGATTCGTTCGCCGACGAGGCCGATGCCATATCTTGCGCGAAAGCGTGGGCTATCAAATGGTGCGACGAAAACCGGGACTGAGCCGCGCACGGCGGTTCCGCATACTTGACGATGGAGACCGACATGGCTGAGCGGCGAGAGCAGCTTGACGAGTACAACGGCTTCGTCGTGCTGGCCAAACCAGCCTGAATGCATCGAGTTTCTCAGGAAATGCACGACACTGGATTTCTGAAGAGGTGAGCCGGACGAGCGCCCGGGCCGCGCCAGATCGAGTCAAAGGGGAATGCGCATCCACGCCACCGACTCGAACTGATTGGGGGAACTATCTTCCTGGAGGCCTGACAGACCGCTACGAGCGCTTACACCGCTCACGTCTATGAGTTCCGTCACTCGGAATCAATTGGGGAGGAAAATCGATGAAAAAGTGGCTCGACCTGAACGTGTTTCTGGGTATCCCTGCCAGCGAGTGGGTCTATGCGGCGATCGCGACCATCGTCAGCTACCTGGCGTTGATCTATCTGCTGAAGTTCGCCATCACGCGCCTTTCGATGCTGTCCCAACGAACGTCAACCCGTCTCGACGATATGCTGGTTCAGGTCATTGAAGGCACGCACCGGCTTACGCTACTCGCGGCAGCAGCGCTGGTCGGCACGAAGTTTCTGACATTGCCGGACAGGTGGGACGGCCGTCTTGGCCATCTCTGGTTTCTCGTCATCGGTTTTCAGCTGGCCCTGTGGATAAACCGTGGCGTGACGCTATGGACCGAGAGGCGGCTGCAAGCGACAGAGAGGCTCGCCCACAATCCGGTCATCACGACCATGCTGTCGTGGACGTTGCGCGCGCTGCTGTGGTCCGTTCTTATGCTGGCGGTGCTCGCCAACATGGGCGTGAACATCACCGCGTTTGTCGCGAGCCTGGGTGTGGGTGGTGTTGCCGTCGCACTCGCGGTACAAAGCATTCTGAGTGATCTTTTCGCATCGCTGGCCATCGGACTCGACAAGCCATTCGAGATTGGCGACTTCATCGTCTTCGGTGAGATTGCCGGGAGCATCGAGCACATCGGACTCAAGACCACGCGCATCCGGAGTCTGAGTGGAGAACAGATCGTTTGCAGCAATACCGAACTGCTGAAAAACACGATTCACAACTACAAGCGAATGGCCGAGCGGCGCATTCTGTTTAATTTCGGGGTGACATACGATGCGAGTCCCGAGCAATTGCGCGCCGTTCCTGCCATCGTACAGAAGGCAGTCGAATCCGCCGGAAAGACCCGCTTTGATCGTGCGCACTTCAAGGGGTTCGGCGACAGCTCGCTCGATTTCGAAGTCGTGTATTACGTCACCGATCCCGCCTACAACCTGTACATGGACATACAGCAGGGAATCAATCTCGAGTTGATGACGCAATTTGGTAGACGGGGTATTGAATTCGCTTTCCCGACGCGCACGCTCCACGTCGTGAACAGGCAACAGGCGGAGGACGGTGCAAAGAGGTCATCGTTCGCACCGCACGCGGAATTGGCTACTCGAGAGGCACAATAAACGCTTCCGAATACCGCTCGGGCCGTTCCTGAGCGTGTTCGGGTTAATGCCCGGGACAGGATTTCAGGCGCCTGGCTGCCCCACGCGTCTGCCGGATGACCCGTTTGGCAACCGCGTATACTCCCGTTTCCCAAGGCACGGCTGGAGTCCGGATGCAGAAAATTCAACCTAGATTTCCCGTGCGAATCCGATCACATGATCCAGCGCCGCTGGTCCGCTCAATCCAGCCCAGAACCTTCATCCCCCACCACGCCGCATGCTCGACATCATTGCCATCTGTCTGGTCGTCACCGCGCTACTGGCGTATGTGAATCACCGCTTTCT
This sequence comes from Paraburkholderia sp. UCT31, assembly GCF_014397655.1. Lineage (NCBI taxonomy): Bacteria > Pseudomonadati > Pseudomonadota > Betaproteobacteria > Burkholderiales > Burkholderiaceae > Paraburkholderia > Paraburkholderia sp. UCT31. Next base: position 45,178 of record NZ_VZQP01000003.1, on the reverse strand, counting down.
GAGGCTTCCGACGACGATCGGCGTCATGGTAACGGCGCTCGGACTCTCCCTTGCGATCGTTGGACTGGACAAGCTTGGCGTCGCGCACGGTTTGCGCGTTGCAGAAGAGCATCTCGTCAACTCGATCAATTTCAGTGAGGTGCTTCTGCAAGGCATGCTGTCGCTTTTGCTGTTCGCCGGCGCGATGCATGTGGATTTACGCAAGCTGAAGGCTTTCCGGACCCAGATCATCAGTCTGGCTGTGCTCAGTACGGCGACCTCCACGCTGCTGATCGGATTCGCGATGTGGAAACTGCTCCCCCTTTGCGGAGTCGAACTCGCGCTGCCCTTCTGCCTGCTGTTCGGCGCCCTGATTTCGCCGACGGACCCCGTCGCGGTAATCGGCATCCTGAAGTCCGCAGGCGCGCCCGAAGGCCTGAAGGTGGTCATTACTGGAGAGTCGCTCTTCAACGACGGCGTCGGGGTCGTGCTTTTCTCTCTGCTGCTCACGATGGCCAGCACGGGCGTCACTCCATCCTTCCAGACGGGGTTGGCTGCATTTATCCTGGAAGCCGGCGGCGGCCTGCTATTCGGCGGCGTCGTAGGCTATCTGACATATCGGCTGCTCAAAAGCGTCGACCATTACCAGGTCGAAGTCCTGATGACGCTCGCATCGGTGATCGGCGGCTACGCGCTCGCTAATCATCTGCATGTCTCCGGGCCACTCGCCATGGTGGTTGCGGGCGTGATGATCGGCAACCGCGGCCGCGCCGACGCGATGTCCGAGACGACCCGGCGATACGTGGACATGTTCTGGGAGTTGATCGATGAGATTCTGAATGCCGTTCTTTTTGTATTGATCGGCATGGAGGTTCTGCTCGTCGAGTTCCCCGGCAGGATACTACTCGCTGGCGCCGGTGCGGCACTGGTCGCACTGCTCGCGCGACTCGTGTCGGTGGGACTGCCTGTCATGCTTCTTGGGCGGGCGTCCCGGCTACCGAAAGGAGCGTGGAGTGTGCTTACATGGGGCGGGCTGCGTGGTGGCATTTCCGTTGCACTGGCACTATCGATTCATCCTGGACCGGGGCGCGACATCGTCCTCGCGTTGACGTACTGTGTGGTCGTTTCGTCGATCCTGGGTCAGGGGCTCACGGTTGGCTGGATTATCCGTCGGGCAGCAGGCGTCAAGGAAGAATGAAAACGGTCCGTATGCGGTGACCAGTTACGACAAAAGGATTGCCAGGTGGCGACCATCGCGTTCGGCAAAATCAGCTATGAAAGATCTTTGTCGATCAGATGTGTTGTGGTAAATGCAGGTAAGCACCAGAGGGGTGAATTACGAGACGCTCCGCCGCTACGTGGATTGGGTGTATCAGGTTCAGGGCGGCAAGGAAAATATAAGCATTGTCGTAAGGGACCGCGATCGCGCGATGATCAAGAGAGTTGGATTGGATCAACTGCATCAGATTCTCAGCCGGACACCGCCGCTGCATCCTCCTCAACAACCTGGCGGCAATTCATCCAAAAGAGCGAAGCGCTGGAGCAAGTAGATAAATAGGGTATCGAAGGTGATCGCGTTCGCGAACGATGCGGTACGCCTCCAATGACCGTGGGCTGTCCGATGACAGCTTTCTGCGTCTGTGCCGGGCGCGAGACAGAATGAGCGCCGTTAGGGAGTGGCTTGCAAATTCGCCGGGGAGCGCCGCACGACAGAACTTCGGCGAGATGCTGCGTGGCTCAATGAAAATGCGGACAATCGAATGGCCGAACGAATACGTGTTCGGCGCGCTGGAGCGGCCACCTGTCGAGCGACGCTTGTCAACAAGTGGCACTTTGAATGCCACCGAAGTTCGTCGACGAGCACTCACCCGCCTATCGGGAGCGCGTTCACGGTAGCCAAAGCTCAGTCAGAATTGTGCATCGCACAGTGAATTTTCCCGGTGCTGCAGACTTTGCAGTACCCGAAAGACGAAGCTTACGTTCCTGCAGACTTTGTTGTGCACCCGTAACAACCAAAAAAAAAGCGTCACGTTGCCGTGACGCCTTAAAAAGTTCTAGCCATTCCGAGGGCCGTGCTAGAACCTGAGAGAAGGTAATTCGAAACGCGCAAGCGCATTGGACGGGCAATCGATCCTGGATTTTGGGATTTTTCCGCTCGCGCGCACCACAATGCAGCGAAGACAAGCGACTTTCGAAATGAGGTTCCATTTTTTATGGTTATGCTGACTAAGTCAAGCAAAAAGATGTAGTCGACCATCGATCGGCAAATTCTTCCGATACAATGACTTTTCTTAAAAATGTATGAATGGGTGCCCCGGTTTGGAGATGTCCCTGCCTCTGTGAGCGGCCGTCAACAGGTTGTCGCACGAACAATTTGAAATGCTGTTCCATAAAAGCGCATGAACCGATCCACTCCCAACCAACCCGTCGCCGCCAAGGTCCCCGCCAGCAAAGACCGAGACGGCCCAGGCGATGAAGTCACCGCGCTCGCGCGCGGCCTGACCGTACTGCGCGCCGTCGCCGCCGCGCACGCACCACTCAGCAATCGCGAACTCGCCGAGTTGACCGGCATCCCGAAGCCCACCGTGTCACGCATCACCGCGACGCTCGTCGGCACCGGTTTTCTGCTGCGACTACCCGACAGCGAGCGCTTCGTGCTGACCTCGTCGGTGCTCGAACTGAGCAACGGCTTTCTGCGCAACTTCGACATCCGCTCGCGCGCGCGGCCGTTTCTGATCGAACTCGCGGAACGCACCGCGTTGTCGGTGCATCTGGCGGTGCGCGACCGCTACGACATGGTCGTCATCGACGCGATCCGGCCGCGTTCGGCGGTGCTCGTGTCGCGACTCGAAATCGGCTCGCGCATGAGCTTGACGCGCACCGCCGTCGGCCGGGCGTACCTCGCGGCGCTCGCGCAACCGGACCGCGACCGTCTGCTGGTCGGCCTGCAGACGGCCGAAGGTGACGATTGGGGCTATATCGGCAGCCGTCTCGCAAGCGCGATCCAGGACACCCTCGAGCGCGGCTTCGCAATCGCCACCGGCGAGTGGTACAACGGGCTGAACGCGATCGCGCTCGGCTTCGTCGGGCCGTCGGGCGAGCGCTACGCGGTCAATTGCGGCGGCTCGGCCGACCAATGTCCGCGCGACTGGCTGATCGCGCGCGCCGCGCCCGCGCTGCTCGAATGCATCGACAAGATCGTCCTGGAGATCGGCGGCACGCCGGGGCGCCGGCTCGACGAATAAGCCGGCGGCGGCAACGGGCGCCAAACGGCGCCCCGCGCGGATCGAACGCGGCGCCAGCCGCCCTCGATCTGCGGGAGTGGCGACGGCGGCCCGCCCTCGCCCGACCATTCGCCGACATGCTGTAACCTTCGTAATCAACCGAAAAATACGCGGCTGGACTGTTACAGACGCCGCAACGTACGATCACGCATCCCGTCGCGGGACCGCGCGCCGCGAGCCGTGAGCGTCGTCGAAACGGCCGCGTCCAGCCGTGATGATTCCGCATTGCGTTAACATCCCTGTCCCGCGCCTCGGGTAGCATCGCGCTGAACATTGCGCGGCGCCCGCCGCCACGACCGCCTGACATGCCGCCCATGTGCCGGCCCACCGCCCTTCGAATGGCGGCGACCGCATCGGCGGCTCACATCATCAAGCCAGCCACCCGACCGAACCGATGGACGAACAACAAAAGCACCCGGAAACCCAACACCCTGCCGCTCCCCAGCCGTCCGCGAACGGCGCGCAATCGAGCGCGCCCGGCGCGGTGAAACGCCACCGCGGCCGCACCGTCGCGCTGATCGTCGCGGCGCTGGTCGTGCTCGGCGTCGTGCTGTGGCGCTGGCATCCGTGGGGCGGGCCCGGCAGCGGCGCGAGCGCGCCGGGGGCGGCGAGCGGCGCGCGCAGCGGCCGCTTCGGCCGCGGCGGTCCGAACGCGATGGCCAACATGGCGCAGCCGGTGCACGTCGCCGCCGCGACGCAGGGCGAGATGCCGGTCGTGCTGACCGCGCTCGGCACGGTCACGCCGCTCGCCACCGTCACCGTGCTGCCGCAGCTGAGCGGCGTGCTGCAGGACGTCTATTTCAAGGAAGGCCAGATGGTCAAGAAGGGCGACGTACTGGCCCAGATCGACCCGCGCCCGTACGAAATTTCACTGCGCAACGCCGAGGGCACGCTGGTGCGCGACGAGGCGCTGCTCGCCACCGCGCGTCTCGATTTGAAGCGCTATCAGACGCTGCTCGCGCAGGACTCGATCGCGAGTCAGCAGGTCGACACGCAGGCGTCGCTGGTGCGGCAATACGAAGGCACGGTGAAGTCCGATCAGGCGAACGTCGACAGCTTCAAGCTCGACCTCGTGTACGCGCGCATCACCGCGCCGGTGTCGGGACGCGTCGGTCTGCGTCAGGTCGACCCGGGCAACTACGTGACCTCGGGCCTCACCAACGGCATCGTCGTGATTACGCAGCTCGATCCGATCAGCGTGCTGTTCACGACCTCCGAAGACAATCTGCAGCAGATCATCCAGCACACGCAGAACGGCGAGTCGCTGTCGGCCACCGCGTACGACCGCAGCAACACGCATCCGCTCGAAGTCGGCTCGCTAAAGACGATGGACAATCAGATCGACACGACCACCGGCACGATCAAACTGCGCGCGATCTTCAAGAACAAGGACAACGGCCTGTTCCCGAACCAGTTCGTCAACACTCGCCTGCTCGTCGATACGATCAGGAACGCGGTGATCGTGCCGACCTCGGCGGTGCTCAACGGCTCGATGGGTACCTTCGTGTACGTCGTGAAGCCCGACAACACGGTCACCGTGCGCCAGGTCAAGGTCGGCCCGGTCGACGGCGAGCGCACCAGCATCCAGTCGGGCCTCGCGGTCGGCGAGCGCGTCGTGATCGACGGTTCGGACCGGCTGCGCGAAGGCGCGAAGATCACGATTCCGGCCGAGCGGCCGCGTGGCGCATCCGGCGCGCACGGCGCGAGCGCTCCAGCGAGCGCCTCGGGCGCGCACGCGCATCGCGGCCGGCACGCGGCGCAAGCATCGCAATAAAGTAAAGGCCCGGCACTTACCGCATGAATCCATCTCGCGCTTTTATTCTGCGTCCTGTCGGCACCGCGCTGCTGATGGCGGCGATCATGCTGGTCGGCCTCGTCGCGCTGCGCTTTCTGCCGCTGTCCGCGCTGCCCGAGGTCGACTATCCGACGATCCAGGTGCAGACCTTCTATCCGGGCGCGAGCCCCGACGTGATGACGTCGTCCGTGACGGCGCCGCTCGAAAGGCAGTTCGGGCAGATGCCGTCGCTGAACCAGATGTCGTCGCAAAGCTCGGCCGGCTCGTCGATCATCACGCTGCAGTTCAGCCTCGACCTGCCGCTCGACATCGCCGAGCAGGAGGTCCAGGCGGCGATCAACGCGGCGGGCAACCTGCTGCCGTCCGACCTGCCCGCGCCGCCGATCTACGCGAAGGTCAACCCGGCCGACGCGCCGATCATCACGCTCGCGATCACGTCGAAGACACTGCCGCTCACGCAGGTGCAGGATCTTGCCGACACGCGTCTCGCGCAGAAGATTTCGCAGGTCGCCGGGGTGGGTCTCGTCAGCCTGTCGGGCGGCCAGCGCCCGGCGATCCGCATTCAGGCGAACCCGCGCGCGCTCGCCGCGTACGGCCTGAATCTCGACGACCTGCGCACCACGATCTCGAACCTGAACGTCAACACGCCGAAGGGCAATTTCGACGGTCCGACGCGCAACTACACGATCAACTCGAACGACCAGTTGACCGACGCCGACGAATACAAGAGCGCCGTGGTCGCGTACAAGAGCGGCCGTCCGGTGATGCTGACCGACGTCGCGAGCATCGTGGCGGGACCGGAGAATACGAAGCTCGGCGCGTGGGTCGACAACACGCCCGCGATCATTCTGAACGTGCAGCGCCAGCCGGGCGCGAACGTGATCCAGGTGGTCGACAGCATCAAGGCGCTGCTGCCGCAGTTGCAGCAGTCGCTGCCCGCCGCGCTCGACGTCGAGGTCGTCACCGACCGCACCACGACGATCCGCGCGTCGGTGCGCGACGTGCAGTTCGAACTGGCGATGTCGGTCGTGCTGGTCGTGCTGGTGATGTACCTGTTCCTCGCCAACATCTACGCGACGATCATTCCGAGCCTGTCGGTGCCGCTGTCGCTGATCGGCACGCTCGCGGTGATGTACCTGTGCGGCTTCTCGCTCGACAACCTGTCGCTGATGGCGCTGACCATCGCCACCGGCTTCGTCGTCGACGACGCGATCGTGATGATCGAGAACATCGCGCGCTACGTCGAGGAAGGCGACACGGCGCTCGAAGCCGCGCTGAAGGGCTCGAAGCAGATCGGCTTCACGATCATTTCGCTGACGGTCTCGCTGATCGCGGTGCTGATTCCGCTGCTCTTCATGGGCGACGTGGTCGGGCGCCTGTTCCACGAATTCGCGATCACGCTCGCGGTGACGATCATCATCTCCGCGGTCGTGTCGCTGACGCTCGTGCCGATGATGTGCGCGAAGCTGTTGCGCCACACGCCGCCGCACGACAGTCACCGTTTCGAGGCGAAGGCGCACCGCTTCATCGACTGGGTGATCGCGCGCTACGCGGTCGCGCTCACGTGGGTGCTGAACCGTCAGCGCTCCACGCTGGTCGTCGCGGTGCTCACGCTGGTGCTGACCGGCCTGCTGTACGTGTTCGTGCCGAAGGGCTTCTTCCCGGTGCAGGACACCGGCGTGATCCAGGCGATCACGCAGATGCCGCAGTCGGTGTCGTTCGCATCGATGGCCGAGCGTCAGCAGGCGCTCGCCGACCAGATCCTGAAGAACCCGGACGTCGAAAGCCTGACCTCGTTCATCGGCGTGGACGGCAGCAACATCACGCTGAACAGCGGCCGCATGCTGATCAACCTGAAGCCGCGCGACGACCGCAGCAATACCGCGAGCGAGGTGATCCGCCAGTTGCAGAAAGACGTCGCGCATATTCCGGGCGCGTCGCTGTACATGCAGCCGGTGCAGGACCTGACGATCGACTCGACGGTCAGCCCGACGCAGTATCAGTTCATGCTGACCGATCCGAACATCAGCGAATTCACCACGTGGGTGCCGAAGCTGGTCGACCGGTTGAAGCAGTCGCCCGAGCTCGCGGACGTCGCGACCGATCTGCAGGACAACGGCCGCTCGGTGTTCATCGAGATCGACCGCGCGACCGCCGCGCGCTTCGGCATCACACCGGCCACGATCGACAACGCGTTGTACGACGCGTTCGGCCAGCGCATCATTTCGACGATCTTCACGCAGTCGAACCAGTACCGCGTGATTCTCGAAGCGCAGCCGACGATGCAGCACTACACCACGTCGCTGAACTCGATCTACCTGCCCTCTTCCACGTCGACGGGCGGCCAGGTGCCGCTGTCGTCGATCGCGAAGTTCATCGAGCAACCCGCGCCGCTGCTGGTCACGCACCTGAGCCAGTTCCCGGCCACCACGGTGTCGTTCAACCTCGCGCCGGGTTCGTCGCTCGGCGCGGCGGTCAAGGCGATCCAGCAGGCCGAGAAGGACGTCGGTCTGCCCGCGTCGTTCCAGACGCGCTTCCAGGGCGCGGCGCTCGCGTTCCAGGCGTCGCTCGCCAACGAGCTGTTCCTGATCCTCGCGGCGATCGTCACGATGTACATCGTGCTCGGCGTGCTGTACGAGAGCTTCATCCATCCGATCACGATTCTGTCGACGCTGCCGTCGGCCGGCGTCGGCGCGCTGCTCGCGCTGCTGATCACCGGCCACGATCTCGACATCATCGGCATCATCGGCATCGTGCTCCTGATCGGTATCGTGAAGAAGAACGCGATCATGATGATCGACTTCGCGCTCTACGCCGAGCGCGAGGAAGGCAAGCCGCCGCGCGAGGCGATCTACCAGGCGTGTCTGCTGCGCTTCCGGCCGATCCTGATGACCACGCTCGCCGCGCTGCTCGGCGCGCTGCCGCTGATGCTCGGCACCGGCGCGGGCTCGGAGCTGCGCCGGCCGCTCGGTATCGCGATCGCCGGCGGCCTGATCGTGAGCCAGCTGCTGACCCTGTTCACGACGCCGGTGATCTACCTCGCGTTCGATTCGCTCGGCCGCCGGCTGCGCGAGCGCTTTAACCGCGGCGATTCGTCCGGTAGCGCCACGCCGCCCGCCACCGATGCAGGGAACTGAGCGATGAACCTGTCGCGTCCGTTTATCTCCCGTCCGGTCGCCACCACGCTGCTGGCGATCGGCATCGCGTTGTCGGGGGTATTCGCGTTCACGAAGCTGCCGGTCGCGCCGCTGCCGCAGGTCGACTTCCCGACCATCTCGGTGCAGGCGTCGCTGCCGGGCGCGAGCCCGGAGACCGTCGCGACGAGCGTCGCGAGTCCGCTCGAGCGGCATCTCGGCTCGATCGCCGACGTCACCGAGATGACGTCGCAGAGTTCGGTCGGCTCGACGCGCATCACGCTGCAGTTCGGCCTGAACCGCAACATCGACGGCGCCGCGCGCGACGTGCAGGCGGCGATCAACGCGGCGCGCGCCGACCTGCCCGCGAGCCTGCGCAGCAACCCGACCTACCACAAGGTCAACCCGGCCGACGCGCCGATCCTGATTCTCGCGCTGACATCGAGCACGCTGACGGCGGGCCAGCTCTACGATTCGGCCGCGACGGTGCTGCAGCAGTCGTTGTCGCAGGTGCAGGGGGTTGGCGAAGTGGATGTCAGCGGTTCGGCGAATCCGGCCGTGCGCGTCGAGTTGCTGCCGCATGCGCTGTCGCATTACGGCATCGGCCTCGAGGACGTGCGCGCGGCACTCGCCGCGGCCAATGCCAACAGCCCGAAGGGCTCGATCGAGTTCGGCGAGAACCGCGTACAGCTGTACACCAACGACCAGGCGAGCAAGGCGTCGCAATACAAGGACCTCGTCATTGCCTATCGCAACGGCGCGCCGGTCAAACTCTCCGACATGGGCGAAGTCGTCGATTCGGTCGAAGATCTGCGCAATCTCGGTCTCTTCAATGGCAAGCGCTCGGTGCTCGTGATCCTGTACCGGCAGCCGGGCGCGAACATCATCGAGACCGTCGACCGCGTGAAGGCGATGCTGCCGCAACTGCACGCGTCGCTGCCCGCCGACGTCGACATTTCACCGACCTCGGACCGTTCCATTACTATCCGCGCGTCGCTGCGCGACACCGAACGCACCCTCGTGATCGCGGTCACGCTCGTCGTGATGGTCGTGTTCCTGTTCCTGCGCAACTGGCGCGCGACGCTGATTCCGAGCGTGGCCGTGCCGATCTCGATCATCGGCACCTTCGGCGCGATGTACCTGATGGGCTTCTCGATCGACAATCTGTCGCTGATGGCGTTGACCATCGCGACCGGCTTCGTCGTCGACGACGCGATCGTCGTGCTCGAAAACATCTCGCGCCACATCGAAGACGGCGTGCCGCGCATGAAGGCCGCGTTCATCGGCGCGCGCGAGGTCGGCTTCACGGTGATGTCGATCAGCATCTCGCTGGTCGCCGTGTTCCTGCCGATCCTGCTGATGGGCGGCATCGTCGGGCGACTGTTCCGCGAGTTCGCGCTGACGCTGTCGCTCGCGATCGCGGTGTCGCTGGTCGTATCGCTGACGCTCACGCCGATGATGTGCTCGCGCCTGCTGCGCGAACCGTACGAAAAGCATGAGGAAAATCGCTTCGGCCGCTGGCTCGAACGCGGCTTCACGTCGATGCAGCGCGGCTACGAGCGCACGCTCGGCTGGGCGCTGCGGCATCCGCTGCTGATCGTCCTCGTCCTGCTGCTGACCATTGCGCTGAACATCGCGCTCTACATCATCGTGCCAAAGGGCTTCTTCCCGCAGCAGGACACGGGGCGCCTGATCGGCGGCATCCAGGCCGACCAGAGCACGTCGTTCCAGGCAATGAAGGGCAAGTTCTCGCAGATGATGGAAATCGTCGGCAAGAACCCGGCGGTCGACAGCGTGGTCGGCTTCACCGGCGGCCGGCAGACCAACTCGGGCTTCATGTTCGTGTCGCTGAAGCCGAAGAGCGAACGCAAGCTGTCCGCCGACCAGGTGATCCAGCAACTGCGTGCGCCGCTCGGCGACGTGGCCGGCGCGCGCACGTTCCTGCAGGCGGTGCAGGACATCCGTGTCGGCGGCCGGCAATCGAACGCGCAGTTTCAGTTCACGCTGCTCGCCGACTCGACGCCCGATCTGTACAAGTGGGGGCCGAAGCTCACCGAGGCGCTGCAGGCACGCAAGGAGCTCGCGGACGTGAACTCCGACCAGCAGCAAGGCGGTCTCGAAGCGATGGTGACGATCGACCGCGCCACGGCATCGCGCCTCGGCATCAAGCCCGCGCAGATCGACAACACGCTGTATGACGCGTTCGGCCAGCGCCAGGTGTCGACGATCTACAACCCGCTGAACCAGTATCACGTCGTGATGGAAGTCGCGCCGCAATACTGGCAGAGCCCGGAGATGCTGAAGCAGATTTTCGTCAGCACGTCGGGCGGCAGCGCGAGCGGCGCGCAGACTACCAACGCGCCGGCCGGCACCGTGACGTCCAGAGCGACCAGCACGTCGACCACGACGAGCGCGGCAACCGGCGGCACGGCCGCCACCACCGCGACGAGCGCGGCCAGCATCGCAGCCGACTCCGCGCGCAATCAGGCCATCAACTCCATCGCGGCGAGCGGCAAGTCGAGCGCGTCGTCGGGCTCGGCGGTGTCGACCGCGAAGGAGACGATGGTGCCGCTGTCGGCGATCGCGAGCTTCGGGCCGGGCACCACGCCGCTATCGGTCAATCACCAGAGCCAGTTCGTCGCCTCGACGATCTCGTTCAACCTGCCGCCGGGCGTGTCGCTGTCCACCGCCACGCAGGCGATCTACGACACGATGGCCGAGATCGGCATGCCCGCCACGATTCACGGCAGCTTCCAGGGCACCGCGCAGGCGTTCCAGCAGTCGATGTCCGACCAGCCGATCCTGATCCTCGCCGCGCTCGCGGCGGTGTATATCGTGCTCGGCATCCTGTACGAGAGCTACATCCACCCGCTGACGATCCTGTCGACGCTGCCGTCCGCGGGCGTCGGCGCGTTGCTCGCGCTGCTGCTGTTCAAGACCGAGTTCAGCATCATCGCGCTGATCGGTGTGATCCTGCTGATCGGCATCGTGAAGAAGAACGCGATCATGATGGTGGACTTCGCGATCGACGCGTCGCGCAAGGGAATGTCGTCGCGCGACGCGATCTACCAGGCCTGTCTGCTGCGCTTCCGACCGATCATGATGACCACCTTCGCCGCGCTGCTCGGCGCGTTGCCGCTCGCGTTCGGCAGCGGCGAAGGCGCGGAGATGCGCGCGCCGCTCGGTATTTCGATCGTCGGCGGGCTGATCGTCAGCCAGATGCTGACGCTCTATACGACGCCGGTCGTCTATCTGTACATGGATCGCATCCGCGTGCGCTGGGAGGCGAGAAAGGCACGCCGCGCGGGTGGCGCGGCGCCGACGTCGTCATGACGTAGTGAAGGTGGCGCTCACAGCTTCTGCTCGATGGCCAGCGAGAAAATCCGCTGCCATCGGCGCGCCGCCCGCTCGTTCGACATCGGCACGAGCCACTCGCCGTGCCGTGAGTCCTTGACCTTCAGCGCGAGCCGCGCCTGTGCGTCGCGGCCCTGTGCTTCGGCGCCGAGCAGATCGGCGAAGATATACGCGCCCTGCTGGTCGCCGACGCGAATCTCGCAGAGCCGCTTGGCCGCCGCAAGCCGCACCGAGCCCCAACTGCCCTTCAATTCGTGCGTCCAGTCGCCGTCGCGCACGTTCGGCGCGACTTCGCGGCGCCGCTGCCGCCAGTACGCGAGCGCACCGGCGATCAGCAACGCAACCAGCACAGCCACACCCTCCGCCACCGCCAGCCCGAAAGCGGCCTGCAGCGCATAAAAGGCACGCACCGCGCCGTACCCCAGCGCGATCAGCGCAATCAACGCAACGACAATCGGCATCGCAAGCTCATCCGGCAAATGGTTTTAGTCGGCTAGCGCGGGCAAACGCGACGGCGCGTTCGGCTCCTCACTGCCCCTCACTGTCCCTTATGCGCAGCCGACCACTCCTTGAGCGCGTTCAGCGTGTTCTCGACATGCTTGTCGGGCGACAGGCTCGTGTACTCGTAGATGATCTTGCCGTCGGGCGAGATCACGTACGACACGCGATTCGCCATGCCGGCCTTCAACGGCATGGCCGCGTCGTACGCATTGGTCACCTTCGCGTCGGCGTCGGCCGCGACCGGGAATTTGCTGCGGCATTCGCTGACCGAAAACTTCGTCAGCGTATCGATGTTGTCGTGCGACACGCCGATCACCGTCGCGCCGTACTTCTTGTATTGGTCGACCGCATCGGCGAAATCGTGCGCCTCGATCGTGCAGCCCTTCGTGAACGCGGCCGGATAGAAGTACAGCACGACCGGGCCCTTCTTCAGTTCGTCGGCGAGCGAATACGCGTAGGTCTTGCCGCCGAGCGAGGCCTCGGCGGTAAACATCGGCGCCGTATCGCCGGGCTTCAGGGTTGCCGAGGCGAGCGGCGAATGCATTGCGAATCCGAACGCCATGACGGCGGCCAGTACCGCCGGTATGTGTTTTGTCTTCATCTGCTCCTCCACGCGTGAGCGCACGCAATTGATCGGGTCCATCGGAGACAGCTTCGGCCGACGTCACAGGCCCTCGCTGAACTTCCTATTGGACCACGGATGCGCACGCGGCGCGGGTCGTCGCCCGGAGCACAAGCGAATCGAAAGGGTGCGGCGCGCGAGCTCGACGCCTCAAACGCCCAATTCCGCCACGTGCGCGCCGAACCACGCCGCCGCCGACAGGTTCAGCTCCGACAGCACGTCGGGCGTCAGCGCGTGGAAGCCCGCCGCCGTCGCGACCGGCGCCGCGTCGCCGCCCTCGCCTGCGACCTCGGCGATCAGCAGCAGCGCGCCCAGTTCGCCCTTGCGCGCGACGATCGCGTCGCGAATCTGCGGCGCGAGGCCGAGTTTCTCGAGCACCGTGTCCGGCGTGCTGTCGAGCACGATGTGCACGAGCGAAAAAATCCCGGTCATGAACGCGGCGTCGGCGAATTCGCCGTCGGCCGGACGCAGCCAGTTCGCGGCGAGTTCCATGAAGCGCGAGCGCGTCGCCGCCAGTTGCACGAGCGGATCGGCGCGCCACGGCAACTCGCCGGTGTCCGAGTACAGCAGCAGTTGCGCCCAGCGTGCGATCTGCCGCGTGCCGGTCGCGATGATCGCCTCGCGCAGCGACGCGATGTTGCGCCCGAGGCCGAATGCACTCGAATTGACGAGCCGCAGCAGTTGCACGACCACGCCCGGGTTGACCTTCAGCTCCGCCTCGAGCTCGACGATGCCGGCGTCGCGCGACAGCAGCGCGAGCAGCCGCAGCAGGCCCGGACGCAGCGAGCGGTTGCGCGGCGCGGCCAGCACCTGCGGCCGCGCGAAGAAGTAGCCCTGGAACAGATCGAAACCGAGCTCGTGGGCGAGCGCGAAGTCCTCGTGCGTCTCGACCTTCTCGGCGAGCAGCGTCTTGCCGTGGCCGCGCAGCGTCGACGCGAGCTTCGCGACGGTGCGGCGCGGCGTCTGCACGAAATCGATCTTGACGATGTCGGCGTACGGCAGCATCGCGCTCAGCTCGTCGGACAGATCGTGCACGTCGTCGAGCGCGACCTGGAAGCCGGCGCCGCGCAACTCGCCGAGACGACGCGCGAGCGAGGCGTCGTAGCGCACGGTTTCGAGGATTTCGAGCACGAAGCGCTCGGGCGGCATCAGATGGACGATGTCGCTAAAGAGCAGCGCGCGGTCGATATTGACGAAGCCGCGATGCTGGCCGAGCACGGCGGGTACGCCGATTCCGCCGATCGTGCGCGCGACCACCTGCGCGGTGGCCTGCGTGTCGTCGCTGATTTCGGCGTAGTTGTACGTTCCGGCACGGAACAGCAGCTCGTAGGCGTGAAGCGCGCCATCGCGATCGAGAATCGGCTGGCGGCCGACATAGACGTACTGCGGGGCAGCGTCCAGCTCCCCGTGCTCACGAGAGCCGGCCGACGCGCCGGCGAGGACATCACGCACCTCGACGTCCCGCGGGAAGGGCCGTGGGGCTCTGGCGGACCTGACGACGGGGCGTTCGGACATGGATCATCAGTGCAAGGTTCGGAAAGTCGATGCAGCGCGACGTCATCAGCGTCGCCAAATAAAGGGGATTCGCCGTATTAACGGCCGCGAGGCGACGTCACTTTAACCGAATCGTCCCGGCGACGGCGCCGGGCTTCTCCTTACCAGATGTTTTTCTCCACGGGCCGCTAAAGATTTCCCCGCATGCGTCGTTATCTCGTTCTGATGGGGCGGCCTGCTATCTCCTGGCCGCCCGGACCGGCGGACAAGCAGCCCCGCCCGCGGACGAACCGAGGTTGCCAGCGACAAACATGGAAGCGAACACGATCACCGCGCCCCGCCGGGGCTCCTTGCGCACGGTCATCGACCGGCTGCGGGCGTTCGGCCGGCGCGAGGACGACGACCAGCCGAGCAGCGCGATCCGCCCGCCCCCACTGGAACAGGTGGTCGGCGCGGTCGATCTGCTCGCGCACGTCGACGATGCGCTGCGCTTCATCTACGTGTCCGACGCGAGCCTGCGCTTCATCGGCTATCACCGCGAATACCTGAAAACCGCGACGCTGCACGATCTGGTCGCGCCCGCCGACGTGCCGCGCCTCGACGCGCTGCTCAAGCTCGCGGCGGCCTCGGGCAACGTCGAGAAAGCGACGCTCGGGCTCGTCAAGTCGCTGACCTATCCGATCACGGTCGAGCTGCGGGTCGTGCGCAGCAGCCACGACGGCGTCGACGGCTACGCGATCGCCGGCTTCGACGTGTCGTCGTGGCGCGCCACCGAAGAGCGCCTGACCCAGGCGCTGCATCTGGACCGGCTGACCAGCCTGCCGAATCAGTCGGGCTTGCTGCACGCGTTGCTCGACGCGCAACAGAAGGCCGACGCGCACGGCACGCCGGTCGCGCTCTTGCTGCTCGATCTCGACGACTATCAGCGCGTGAATCGCGCACTCGGCTACGACGCCGGCGACGAGATGCTGCGCGACACGTCGCGGCGCCTGTTGAACATGACGAGCCCGAACGAAACGATCGCGCGCGTCGCCAGCGACGAGTTCGCGATCCTCGTGAAGCCTGCCGCGAGCCGCACCGACGCTTCGGCGGCCGCCGAAGCGCTGGCGCGGCGTCTGTTGACCGCGATCCAGCAGCCGTACGTGTTCAAGGGTCAGCAGGTGCACCTGTCGGCCAGCATCGGCATCGCGCTGTACCCGGACGTGCGCCACGCCAACGACACCGGCGGCCACGACACGCACCTGCTGCGCTGGGCCGACCACGCGCTGTTGCAGGCGAAGGCCGCGGGCGGCAACACGCTCGCGTTCTACGTACCCGACGACAACCCGGCCGACGCCGAGCGCCTCAAGCTCGAGGCCGACCTCTACGACGGCGTACGCAACGGCGAGTTTTCGCTACACTTCCAGCCGATCACGAGCAGCCGCACGCGGGGCGTGGTCGGTGTCGAGGCGTTGATTCGCTGGACGCATCCGGTGCATGGCCTCGTGCCGCCGTCGATGTTCATTCCGCTCGCGGAGTCGATCGGGCTCATCAACTTTCTCGGCAACTGGGTGCTGAAGGTCGCGTGCATGCAACTGATCCAGTGGGACGCGAAGGGCATTGTGCTGCAGTACGTGGCCGTCAACGTGTCGCCGCAGCAGTTTCGCGATCCGCGCTTCAAGGACTCGGTGCGCGAGGCGATCGAGCTGACCGGCATCGATCCGCGCCGCCTCGTTTTCGAGATCACCGAAAGTCTGCTGATGCACGATCCGGCGCACGCGAAAGGCTTGCTCGAAGAGCTGACCGCGATGGGCATCCGCTTCGCCGTCGACGACTTCGGCACCGGCTATTCGAGCCTCGCGTACCTGCAGCGTTTTCCGCTCGCGAAGCTGAAGATCGACCGGAGTTTCGTCGAGAATCTGCTAACCTCGCGAAACGATCAGGCAATCGTTAGCGCTGTCGTCGGCCTTGCGCAGACGCTCGACCTCGAACTGGTAGCCGAGGGCGTCGAAACGGAAGCGCAACGCGCGTTGCTCACCGAGATGGGCTGCGATCACATTCAGGGCTGGCTCGTTTGCAAGGCGCTGCCGTCCGAGGAACTCGCGCAGCGGTTCGAATCGCGCGAGCTTCAGTTGCACGGCGCGTAACGGGCGATGCAGACACGACGCCCAGGCAGCGCAACAAGCCGGCTCACGACCGGCATGGCATTCACTGGAACACGTATGGCTTTTGCGGGACTCACATGGTAAAGGCGGCGGTGCTCGACCGGCTCTGGACGCGAATGAGCGAGCGCGGCGATTTCCCTATGCTGTCGCAATCGCTGCGCACCACCATGGCGGCAGTGACCAACGACGACCTCGACTTCACCGGCCTCGTGCAAGTGGTGCTGTCGGACTTCGCGCTCACGCAGAAGGTGCTGCGGCTCGCGAACTCGGCGATGTACATGGCGTTCGGCGGCAACATCACGACCGTGTCGCGCGCGCTGATGGTGCTCGGCATGGATGCGGTCGGCCATCTGGTCGTCGGTCTGAAGATCGTCGATCACTTTCATCAAAGCGCGCCGCGCCGCATCGACGCGAAACTCGAACTGAACCGCACGCTGCTGTCGGGCTGCGTCGCGCGCAAGCTGACCGAGCGCGGCGACCTGCGCGCCGGTGAGGAAGCGGTGGTCTGCACGCTGATGCGGCAGATCGGCAAGCTGCTGGTCGTGTTCTATCTCGACGCCGAATGGGACCAGATTCGCCGCCATATCGACGGCGGCGCACTCGAAACCGATGCGTGCGTGCTCGTGCTCGGCGTGACGTTCGATGAAATCGGCGCCGAAGCCGCGGTGCGCTGGCGCCTGCCTGACACGATCCGCTCGGGCATGGGTGAGTTCGATCCGGAGGATGTGACGCAACCGCGCCAGGTACAGTGGCTGCGCGCGATCACCAATTACTCGACCGCGGTCGCCGACGTGCTCACCCAGCAGAACATGCCCGAGGGGGAGCGCGAGGCACGCATCGGCGAGCTTGCGCACGACTACAGCAGCGCGCTGAACACCGACCCCGAGGTGCTGCTGCAGATGAGCGTCGCGCTATCGCGTGAGGATGGCGGCGACAGCGTGATGCGCGAGATCGTCGAGTTGCGCGCGAATGCCGATGCGATCGCGCGCGAGGCGCTCACACCCGAGGCGCGCATCGAGATCGGGGTGAAGGATCTGCGCGGCCTGCCCGAGGGCAGCCCGCTCGCACCGACGCTCGCGATGGCCGCCGAGACCGTGCTCGCGGCGCTCGGCTTCTCGCGCACCGTGGTGTACGTCAAGCACAGCAGCGGCGCGTTCAAGGCGCGTCTCGGCTTCGGGCCGAAGATCGATGCGGCGCTGCCGCGGCTCTCGTTCAGCACCGCGTTCGAACCCGATGTATTTCATCTCGCGATCGCGAACTCGGTGGGCATCTTCATCGAAAATGCGCGCGATCCGAAAATGGTCGCGCGGCTGCCCGAGTGGTTCCGGCGCTCGTTCGACGACGCGCGCGCGTTCGTGCTGCTGCCGATCGTCGACGAAACCAATCAGACGGTCGCGCTGCTCTACGGCGACTGGTCGCATACGCAGGAGGCGCGCCGCATCTCGCAGAAGGAGATGAGCGTGCTCAACGAACTGGCACGGGAGTTAGGACGTTTTTTCGGCCAGGGGCAGATGCGGGAAATGGAGACGATGTGAAGACCTGGCGTGATCGTTGACCACGCCGCTTCACTTCGATCCGTTCCGTGTTTGCCCGCAAACGATTTCATCCGGGCACCGTGTGGGGCTTTTACCCCACTCAATCCTCGATCCGCTCGAGCCCTTCCGCGCCGCGATCCGCGACGCCGGCCCATGCGCCGGCCGCGAGACCCATCTGCGCGACCTCTTCCACGGTCAACGGAGCAAGACGCTCGCATAGCGTGGCGACGCGCTCCCATGCGCCGCCTTCGAGCGCTTCGACCGCGCTCAACAGCAGACCCAGCCTGCCCTCGCGATGCAGGATCGCGGCCTGGATCGGTCGCGACAGCGTAAGGATGTTCAGCGTATTTTCGAGCGAGCCGCCGAACACCGCATCGACGAACGAAAACACACCGGTCAGGAAGGCCGCATCGGCTTCGTCGCGGCCCGCCTCAGGCATGCGCTCGATCGCGAGTTCCATGAAGCGCGCGCGCGTGGCCGCGAGTTGCAGCAGCGGATCGTCCTCCAGCGCGACCTTGCGGCCGTCTGCGTAGAGCAGCAGCTGCGTCCAGCGCGCGATGCGGTCGGTGCCGGTCGCGTTGATCGCGTCGCGCAGCGTCGTCACCTTGTGACCGACCGCGAGGCCGCTCGAATTCGCGAGCTTCATCAGATGCATGACGAGCACCGGGTTCAGCTTCAGCTCGGCTTCGAGCTGCGCGACCGTCGGGTCGCCCGCGAGCAGTTGCAGCAGATTGAGCAGCGCGTGGCGCGGCGCGCTGACGCGGCGCGTCGCCGAGCTTTGCGCGCGCGCGAAGTAATAACCCTGGAAGCGGTCGAAGCCGAGCTCGTGCATCGTTTCGAAGTCGGCCTGCGCATCGACACCTGATGCGAGCAGCAGCTTGCCAGCCGACTTCAGCACGCTCGCGAGCTTCGGCAGCAGCGCGCGCGGTGTGCGCGGGACGTCGATCTTGACGACTTCGGCGTACGGCAGCAGCTTCGCGAAAGTCTCGTTGGGCTGCGTGACGTCGTCGAGCGCGAAGCGGTAGCGGCGGCCATGCAGATACACGATACGCGCGATCAACGCGTCGTCGACTTCGAGCGATGAAGGCAGCTCGAGCATGAAGCGCTCGGCGGGCAGTCTCAGGATCGCGTCGTCGAGCAGCAGCTCGCGGCTCACGTCGACGTAGGCCGGATGGCCGGTCAGCGCGCCGCGCACGTCGCCCTGCACGAGCCCGCGCACGATCGCGCGCGCGACGCGTTGCACCGGCGTGGGCGCGCGACCCGGCAACGCGTCGGTTTCGGGCGGGAGATCGGTATTGGCTTGCGGGGCGGTGAGGTCCGCGTCGGCGAGCGGCAGCTCGGGCGCACGCACCTTGATCTCATAGCCGCACAGCATGCCGTCCCGATTCAGAATGGGCTGCCTTGCGTAGCTGGCGGTGAGCGACGCGTCGTCGGTCGTGCCGCTGTGGCTCAGAGTCTCGATTGCGATGGTGGTCATTCCAGTCCCCCGCTCGGCGCCGCTGGCGCCTGGCCGCTATGTTCTGTTTTTCGCTGCACGTTGGCGCGTTTCTGTGACGTTGCAAGCTCCGTCGCGCGCGGCACTGTGCGTCGCAATTTTATCGCAGCGTCATTGGGCACGAACAGGCTTACGAGGCAATATCTCGAAATATTTGTTGAACGTTTGCGACACGCGTGCAGAAAGCAAAACGGCCGCAACGCGCGGCCGTTTTGCACACTTCGAGGCATCGTTACTTCAGCACGACTTTCACGTCGAAGTATTTGGCGGCGAGGCGGTCGATCGTGCCATCCGCCTTCAGCTCCTTCAACGCGCCGTTCAGCGCATCCTTCAGTGCCTTGTCGTTCTTGCGCACGCCGTAGCCGACACCCGCGCCGAGCAGCTTGTCGTCGCTGACGGCCGGACCGGCGAACTCGAAGCCCGCGCCCTGCGGCTTCTTCAGAAAGCCCTTCGATGCCGCTTCGGCGTCCTGGAACGACGCATCGAGACGGCCCGACGCGAGGTCCGCGTAGATCTGGTCCTGCGTCTGATAGGGCACGACGTCGACCCCGGCCGGCGCCCAGCGCGCCTTCGCATAGGTTTCCTGGATCGTGCCCTGCAGCACGCCGACGTGCTTGCCCTTCAGCGATGCGGGCGTCGGCTGCAGAGCGCTGCCCTTCTTCGCGATCATCTGGTTCGGGATCGTGTAGATCGGATCGGTGAAGTCGATCGCCTGGCGACGCTGGTCGGTGATCGTCATGTCCGAGTTGATCGCGCTGAACTTGCGCGCTTCGAGCGCCGGGATCAGGCCGTCGAACGAGTTCTCGACCCACACGCATTTGGCCTTCAGCTTCGCGCACACGGCATTGCCGACGTCGATGTCGAAGCCCTGCAACTCGCCAGCGGGCGACTTCGATTCGAACGGCGCATACGACGCCTCGACGCCGAAGCGCACTTCCTTGATCTCAGCCGCCGACGCGGTGCCTGCCGTCAACACCGCCGTCGCGAACAGCGCGAGCGCGGCCAGGTTGGGCCAATTCTTCTTCATTACGGATGTTCCTTTACGGTGTGGACTGAAACGGAGCCGATTCGGCGCGCACAGCCGGATTACGCCCGCCGCGCTTCGGACTCGCGCGGCCGGCGTGACCCGTAGATGCGACAGCCGCGAAGCCCGCGATTGTACATGGAACCTGTCTAGACAAGCCTGGACAGTGTGTCGGCGGTGGTGTCGACGACGAGCAGACCGGCGCGCAGGCCGGGCTTGACCGTCGGGTTCGGAAACACGATGCGCTCTTCGTCGCGCTGCACCGTGTATTGATAGTCGCCGTCGCGCGCCAGCAAGCTGCCCTTTATGAGCGGCGTGAAGTTCGGCACGTCCGGCGCGAGCAGCAGCTCGAATGCGTCGCTTTGCTTGGTCAGCTGATCGACGACGGTGAACACACGCGGCAGAGCGGCTTGCGCGTCGGCTTGCGTGCCGGCCAGCAGCGCGCGCACCGCGAGATCCGCGCCCTCGAAGCGTGTCAGGTCGTTCTCGCCGAACGGCCGCACCTTGCCGAGTTCGAGCGTGCACGCAGCAGCGCCACACGCTTGCGCGGTGAAGTGCGAATAGGTGTTGCCCTTCGTCGTGTGCAGCAGCACCGCGCTGATACGCGCGTCGCCGAGCCATTCGAACATCGCGCGCGAAAACGGCTTGCCGGTATGCGGCAACAGCGCGAAGCGCTCGAACACCGACGCGCGGATCGCCGTATGCATGTCGATATGCCAGCGCGCGCCGGGCGCGGCGGACGCGTCGGCGAAAAAGCGCGTCGCGGCCTGTTCGAGCGCGGCCGCGCGCGGCGCCTCATGACTGTGCGGCAGTTGCAGATGACGGCCGCTGAACAGCCGGTTCAGATCGTCGTCGCGATAGCGGCCGCCGTCGCGCATCGCCTCGATGTTGCCGAGAATCACGAGCAACCGGCATGCAAGCACGGCGCGGCCCTGCGCGATATCGGCGACGATGCGCGACAGCAGTTCGATCGGCGCGGTTTCGTCGCCATGCACGCCGGCCGACACGAGCACGCTACGGATGTCCGCGTGCTGCTCCGCGGGCTCGATGACGAGGACACCGTCGCCCTGCCACGTCCAGCGCACGCCGTTCGCACCCGTGCCTTGCGCTTGATTTTCGGCAGGCCGGGAACCCGCGAGCGTCCACGCGAGAAAATCGTCGAGCATCGCGCTCGGGGCCGCCATCGCGTGCTCAGCGCTGGAAGTCATACAGCGAGCCCAGAGCGAGGATTTGCGTCAGCTCATCGAGCGCGGTGCGCGACTCGACGAGCAGCTTCGGATCGGTGAGATCGGCGGGTGCGAGACGATCGCGGTAGTGTTTTTCGATCCACGCATCGAGACGGCCGAACAGCGTGTCGTCGAGCCACACACCCGGCGCGACCGCCGCGCGTTCGGTGTCGTCGAGTACGACGCGCAGCCGCAGACATGCGGGGCCGCCACCGTTCTTCATGCTCTCGCGCAGATCGAACACGAGCACTTCGTCGATCGGACCGCTGTGCGCAGTCAGCTCATCCAGATACGCGGCCACGCGCGGATTTTCGCGGCACTCCTGCGGCACGACCAGCACCTGCTTGCCATCGGGCCGAGTCAGCAGCTGGCTGTTGAACAGATACGACGTCACCGCATCGGCGACGCTGACCTGGGCGTCGGGCACTTCGATTACGTTGAACCCTGCGTGCAGGCTCGCGAGCTTCGCGCGCAGTTCGTCGTACACCGCCTGCTGCTCGACGAACGCGAGCTGATGGCAGAACAGCGTGTTGCGATTGCCGACCGCGATCACGTCGTTATGGAACACGCCCGCGTCGATCACTTCAGGGTTCTGCTGCGCGTACACGGTCGCCGCTTCCTGCAAGCCATGACGATGCGCGACCGCGCGGCTCGCCTCGAACGTCTGGCGCGCCGGATAGCGCTTCGGTTCCGGCCCGCGACGATACTCGCTGCGGCCATACACGAAGAATTCGACACCGCGCGCCTTGTATTGCTCGCAAAAGCGCGTGTGATTCGCCGCGCCCTCGTCGCCGAGCGCGGGCGTGCCGGGCAGCGCCTCGTGCACGACGAAGCGGTCGGTGTCGCTGAACATCGCGCGCAGCGTGCGGCGTGTCGACTCATGTTCGATCGCGCGATGCAGCTTGCTGCACAGATTGGCCGGCGTGAAATGCACGCGGCCGTCGTGCGTATCCGCGGACGGGCTCACCGTCGCCGCGTTCGCGGTCCACATCGCCGAGGCCGAACTCGCCGCCGCGAGCAGTTCGGGCGCGTTGTTCGCGACGCGCGCGATCACCGAAGCATCGTCGCCGGAAAAACCGAGCTCGCGCAACAGACGCATCGACGGACGCTCCTGCGGCGGCAGCACGCCCTGATGAAAGCCGAGGTCCGCCAGCTGCTTCATCTTGCGCAGACCCTGGCGCGCGGCGGCCTTCGGATTCGCGACCGACTTCTCGTTGTTCTGCGACGCGACGTTGCCGAACGACAAGCCCGCGTAGTTGTGAGTCGGGCCGACCAGGCCGTCGAAATTGGCTTCAGTGGCTTGCAGCATCGTCGATCCTTAGAATTGAAGGCCCGGCGAGACGCTCGCGGGCATGTTCAGTTGCGCGCTCTCGACTGAGGCCATTGGGTATGCGCAGTAGTCGGCCGCATAGTACGCGCTCGGCCGATGATTGCCGGAGCGGCCCGGCCCGCCGAACGGCGCTCCTGAAGAAGCGCCATTGGTCGGTCGGTTCCAGTTGACGATGCCCGCGCGAATCGTGCGCTGGAAATGCGCCCACAGCGCTTCGTCGTCGGCGAGCAGGCCCGCCGAGAGACCGAACTCCGTATCGTTCGCCCGTTCGAGCGCGTCGTCGAAATTGCGGTAGCGGATGATCTGCGCGAGCGGACCGAAGTGCTCCTCGTCGGGCAGGTCCTTTACGTCGGTCACGTCGAGAATCGCGGGCGTGACGAAGCCGAGTTGCGGATCGCGCTGCTCCATTTTCAGCAGAGCCTTCGCGCCGCTCGCGAGCAGACGCTCCTGCGCGCCGATCAAACGCGAGGCCGCGCGCGCCGACACCACGGCGCCCATGAACGGCTGCGGCTTGGCGTTGTATTCACCGACGCCGATGCGCGCGCTCACTTCCGTCAGGCGCGCGAGGAAACGCTCGCCGAACGCATCGTCGGGCACGAAGATGCGGCGCGCGCACGTGCAGCGCTGCCCCGCCGACAGAAACGCCGATTGAATCGTGTGGTGCACGGCGGCGTCGAGGTCCGCGACCGGGCCGATCACGAGCGGATTGTTGCCGCCCATTTCGAGCGCGAGCACGATCTCCGGCCGTCCGCCGAACTGTTTGTGCAGCAATGTTCCCGTATCCGAACTACCGGTGAAGAACAGTCCGTCGATCTGCCGGTGATTCGCGAGCGCGATGCCGGTGTCCTTCTCACCCTGTACGAGATTCAGCACGCCGGCAGGCAGCCCCGCGTCGCGCCAGATCTGCACGGTCAGCGCCGCGACGCCGGGCGCAAGTTCGGACGGCTTGAACACGACCGC
Source organism: Paraburkholderia sp. UCT31 (assembly GCF_014397655.1). Classification (NCBI taxonomy): domain Bacteria; kingdom Pseudomonadati; phylum Pseudomonadota; class Betaproteobacteria; order Burkholderiales; family Burkholderiaceae; genus Paraburkholderia; species Paraburkholderia sp. UCT31. The sequence continues at coordinate 21,301 of NZ_VZQP01000003.1, read as the reverse complement.
GTTACCGGCGATCAGCGCGGGCACGATATGCCCGTTCGGCAGATGGCCCGGGAAGTTGTACGGCCCGAACACCGCCACCACGCCATGCGGACGATGCCGCAGCACCGCGGTGCCGTCGGCCATCGCCGAGCGCTTTTCGCCGGTGCGTTCGTTGTAGGACTGAATCGAGATCTCGACCTTCGCGGCCATCGAGGCCGCTTCGGTGCGCGCTTCCCACAGCGGCTTGCCGGTCTCGCGGCCGATCGCTTCGGCGAGCGCTTCCTTGCGCTCTGTCACGAGCGCGGCGAAGCGGCGCACCACCGCGCAGCGCTCGTCGAGCGTCAGCGCCGACCATGCGGCGAACGCGCGGCGCGCGCTACGTACCGCGCGATCGACGTCGTCCGCCGACGCGCTGTTGCCTTGCCACACCACCGCGCCCGTGCCGGGATTGCGCGATGCGAATACGGGTCCTGTGCCGGCGGCCCATTCGCCGTCGATGAAAAGCTCGCTCATGATCATCCCTGTTTGTGTTTCAACGGCAGCACCCGCAGCGGATCGCCCGCCTGCACGCGAAGCGCGTCGGCCTCGGCCGCGCTCAGGCGGCACACACCGTTGCGCGGCACGCCCGCCACGACGCCAACGCGAAAATCGCCGAGCGACGTATTCGATACCATCGACTTCGGCCCGTCCTGCGCGGCTTGCTCCGCTGCCTCGCCAATTTCAGCCGCCACCAGCACGCTTTCGCGCACCGTGCGCAAATCGGCGATATGGCATTCGAGCACCGGACCCGCGTCGAAAATATCGACGTGATTCTCATAGCGCAGCCCTTCGGCTTCGAGCATGCGGCGCGCGGGAATCGTGTCGTTATGCGTGAGGCCGACGCAGCGCTGCGCTTCTTCCGGCAACAGTTCGACGTACACCGGATAGCGCGGCATCAGCTCGGCGAGAAACGCCTTGCGGCCGTGCGAGCTCAGATAGTCGGCCGCGTTGAAATCGATCTGGTAAAAATGCGAGCCGACCGCGTGCCAGAACGGCGACGTGCCCTGCTCGTCGAAATGGCCGCGCAACTCCGCGCACAGACGCTGCGGAAAACGCTCGCGAAACTGCGCGAGAAACATGAAGCGCGAGCGCGACAGCAAGCCGCCGACGCCGCTCGTGCGATAACGCGGGCTCAGGAACAGCGAGCACACTTCCGCATAACCGGTGAGGTCGTGCGAGATGTTCAGCGCGTGCATGCGCGTCCAGATGCCGAGATCCTGGCTCGCGTGCACGACCGTGCTCACGCGATAGTTGTAGAACGGCTGCTGCAGACCCACCGCCGTTTCGATACCGCAGACGCCGGCCACGTCGCCGGTCGCGGTGTCTTCCATCACGAAGAAATAACCGGCCTCGTGCGGCGCGGCCTGATCTTCCATCGTGCGGCGCGCGCGCTCGACACGCGCCGCGAGCGCATCGCGATCCGGTTTGAAGGTGGTCAGGCCCGGCCCGGTTTCCTGCGCGAGCCGCATCAGTGCATCCACATCGCCTCGTTGCACTACGCGAACGACGATCATTGCGCGTCTCCCGATTGTTCATCCCGCGGCTGATGCAGCGGTACGCAGCGCACCGCATCGCCGTCCCGTACGCCGAGCGCGGCGCGCGCCGCCTGTGACAACCCGGCGCCCGACTCCTTGCCGGGCGCGAGATCGCCGAGCACGCAACGGAACTCGCCGGCGGCGCCGTTGTGCGCGATCAGGTACGTTGCGCCGTGCGTCGCAGATGCCTCGCGCACGACGCGCGTTTCGTTGTGCTTCACGCTGACACTGCGATCCACCTGCGCGGTCAGTACCGGACCCGCGTCGAAGATATCGACGTAGCGGTCGGTCTCGAAGCCTTCCTCGAGATGAATCTCGTAGGCGAGCAGCGCGTTCGCGTCCGGCTCGCCGAGCACGCGCTGCGCCGCTTCGGGCAACAGCGGCACATACACGGGATAGGTCGGCATCACTTCGGCGATGAAGGTGCGGCTGCGGCCGCCCGATTCGACTTCGATGTCAGCGAAATCGCGGCCGAAAAACTTGCGCCCCACCGCTTCCCAGAACGGCGATACACCGTTTTCGTCCGTCACGCCGAGCAGCAGCGAGAACACCTCGGGCGTGAAGCGCTTGCGATTCGCGGCGATGTACATCATCCGCGCGCGCGACATCAGTTGCGCGGCCGCGTCGCCGCGCAGCGACGGGTCGATGTAGTAGCCCGCGAGCCGGCTCTTGCCGGTCAGCTCGTGCGACATCGTCAGCGCGTGAATCTTGCGATTCACATGCAGTTCGCGCGACGCATGAATCAGCGCGTCGTTGCGAAACACGTAGAACGGGTCCGCGTAACCGGCCGCCGCGACGATGCTCGCGGTGCCCATCAGCTTGCCGGTCTCCGAGTCTTCGAGCACGAACAGATAAAACTCCTCGCCCGGAAAATCGACCTCCGCGCGAAACGAGTCTTCCGACAACGCGACCCGCGCTTCGAGCGCGCGCCGGTCGTGCGGCAGGGAATGCAGCACCGGCTGCGCGGTGCGCGCCATATGCTCGAGCGCATCGAGATCGGCAAGGCGGCCTGGACGTACGAAGAGCATCATCGTTCCTGTTGAATGTGACGCATGATCCGCTGCATCAGCGTGGGCGTGCGGGACTGCCTGAACATCAATGCGACGCCGCCTGCGCGTTCGCGCCGACGAGTTCGCCGAACGCCGTCTCGAGACGCGCGAAGCCTGCGGCCATGTCGTCGAGCGGCATGATCAGCGACGGCACGAAGCGCAGCACGTCCGGACCCGCCATCAGCATGATCACGCCGTGCTGGCCGGCCGCGGTGACGAAGTCCTTCGCGCGGCCCCGGAACGTGTCGTTCAGTTCGGCGCCGATCAGGAGACCCTTGCCGCGCACTTCGGTAAAAAGCCCGAAGCGCTCGTTCAGTTTCGCGAGATGACCCCTCAGCACTTCGCCGCGCGAGCGTACGCCTTCGAGCAGCTTCGGGTCGCTGACGAGTTCGACCACTTTTTCCGCGATCGCCGAGCCGAGCGGATTGCCGCCGTAAGTCGTGCCGTGCACGCCGACCTTGAAGTGCGCGGCGAGCTCTTTGGTGGTCAGCATCGCGCCGATCGGGAAGCCGTTGCCGAGCGCCTTCGCGGTGGTCAGGATGTCCGGCGTCACGCCGGTGTCCTGGTACGCGTAGAAGAAGCCGCTGCGGCCCACGCCGGTTTGCACTTCATCGAAAATCAGCAGCGCGTTGTGCTGGTCGCACGCTTCGCGCAGCGCCTTCAGGAACGCCGGATCGGCCGGGATCACGCCGCCCTCGCCCTGGATCGGCTCGACGATCACCGCGCAGGTCTGGGCGCCGATCGCCTTCTTCGCCGCTTCGATGTCGTTGTACGGCAGATGCGTGATGCCGGCCGGCACCGGGCCGAAGCCTTCCGAGTACTTCGGCTGGCCACCGACGCTGACGGTAAACAGCGTGCGGCCGTGGAACGACTGCGCGAACGAAATGATTTCATCTTTCTGCGCGCCGTGACGGTCGAACGCGACGCGGCGCGCGAGCTTCAGCGCGGCCTCGTTCGCCTCGGCGCCCGAATTCGCAAAGAACGCGCGGTCGGCGAACGTGAGGCTTTCGAGGCGCTTCGCGAGGCGCAGCACCGGCTCGTTCGTGTAGCCATTGCCGATGTGCCACAGCTTGCTGCCCTGCTCATGCAATACCTTCAGCAGCTCGGGATGCGCATGACCGAGCGCGGTGACGGCGATGCCGCCGGCGAAGTCGATATAGTCGCGGCCTTGCGTGTCCCACACGCGCGAGCCGAGACCGCGATCCGGTACGAAGGCGGCGGGGGCAAACACCGGCACCATGACTTCGTCGAAGGTCTGGCGTGTCACAGTCAGGTCGTTCATGGCAATTCCTTTTACGGGTGACAGGTAATACAGCTAGTGTAGGAAACCGCGCGCGGCACGTCTTGCGCATACGCGACGCTTTCTATGAGGTTCCGCGCGCCGCGGCTGTCGAGCTTTGCGCTGAACTCGCCGCGGTTTCGCTTTCAGATGGCTTGCGTCAATCGAGCTCGGGCCGCTCGATCAGCGCGGCCGGCCGCGGCTCGCTCGCGCCGCCGTGCGCGCCGGTCTGGCGGTCGATCCAGTTGCGGCGATCCTCGCGCGGCGTGACGCCGAAGCGCTCCCGATACGCATTCGAAAAGTGCGCCGCCGACGCAAACCCGCATGCGAGGCTGATCTGCACGACGGATTTGCTGGTGCGCTGCAATTGCGTGCGCGCCTTCGACAGCCGCAGCCCCAGATAGTATTTGGACGGCATCGAGCCGAGATACTGGCGAAAGAGGCGCTCGAGCTGCCGCCGCGAGACGCCGACGAGGCCGGCGATTTCATCGGTGGTCAACGGGTCCTCGATATTGGCTTCCATCAGCAGCAGCGCGTCGTTCAGGCGCGGATGGCGCTCGCCCGGCGCGGTCACGAACGGAATGCGCTGACGCTCCTCGCCCGCGCGCAGCACGCCTACGCCCAGCGTATCGGCGATGCGCTCCGCGAGTTCGGGCCCGTGCTCGCGGCCGATCATCGCGAGCATGAAGTCGACGGTCGCCTGGCCGCCCGCGCAGGTCGCGCGATCGCGATCGATTTCGAAGATCTGCTGCGTGACGATCGAGCGTTCGAACTGTTCAGAGAACTGCTGATAGGTTTCCCAGTTCACGCTGACGCGATAGCCGGACAGCTGCCCCGCCATCGCGAGCCACCACACGCCGTGGTGGATACCGGTGACGAGCGGCGTGCGCTGACCGACGCGCGCGAGGCTCGCGAGAAACAGCCGGTAGTCGGCGAACTGCTGGAACCGCTCGCTGATGATGATCAGCCAGTCACATGCGATCGCGTCGCCGAACGCGGCATCGGCCGGCCATTGCGCGCCGCCCGCGAGCGGCACCGCGCGGCCGTCCCACGAACATACCTGCACGCGATACAGCGCACGGCCGTCGATTTCATTGGCGAGACTGAGCGCGTCGACGATCGGCCCGACGCCCGACATCGACACGGGCGGCAGTGCCACGATCGCGACCTGGGTCGTGCGAGCCGGGGTGGACGTGCGGGCCATCGGGTGTCCGTGAAAAACGAGCCGCGCGTTACTTCAGGCTGCCGGACAGGAACTGCTTCAGGCGCTCGCTGCGCGGCGCGCTCAGCACCTCGGCGGGATTGCCCTCCTCCTCGGTACGGCCCTGGTGCAGGAACATCACATGGTTCGACACATTGCGCGCGAAGCCCATTTCGTGCGTGACGACGATCATCGTGCGGCCTTCCTCGGCGAGCTTCTGCATCACCTTCAGCACTTCGCCGACGAGTTCGGGGTCGAGCGCGGAGGTCGGTTCGTCGAACAGCATCACATCCGGGTCCATCGCGAGCGCGCGCGCGATCGCGACACGCTGCTGCTGGCCGCCCGACAGATGCGACGGATACTGCTTCTCGAGACGCGGCGCGAGCCCGACCTTCTCCAGATACTCGCGCGCCCGGTCCTCGGCCTCCTTGCGCTTCAGACCGAGCACATGAATCGGCGCTTCGATCACGTTCTCGAGCACGTTCATGTGCGCCCACAGGTTGAAGTGCTGGAACACCATCGCGAGCTTCGTGCGGATGCGCTGCAGCTGCTTGTGATCGGCGACTTCGAGATTGCCGGCGCGATCGGTCTTCGTCTTGACCGCTTCGCCGTCGACGATGATCTGCCCGGCGTTCGGCCGCTCGAGAAAATTGATGCAACGCAGGAAAGTGCTCTTGCCCGAGCCGCTCGCGCCGATGATGCTGATCACGTCGCCCTTGTTCGCGTTGAGCGACACGCCCTTGAGCACTTCGTTGTCGCCGTAGCGCTTGTGGATGTCCTGTACGGCGAGCTTGCAAGCTTCGGTTTGAGTGGTATGGAGCAAGATGCTCTCCCAGTGAGAATACGGATCGGTCTGGTGCGGACGCCGCCCTGCCGAAGCTCGAGGCGCCCGATGCTATGTCGTCAACGCGCGCTCAGTGCGTGCGCACCGCGAGATGCGCGAGCCAGCGACGCTCGGCGCGCCGGAACAGCGCGACGAGCGCGAACGACACCACGAGATAAATCAGCGCCGCGAGCCCGAACGCGTTGAACGACTGGTAGGTCGCCGAATTCGCGTCGCGCGCGACCTTCAGGATGTCGGGCACCGTGGCCGTGAACGCGACCGTCGTCGCGTGCAGCATCAGGATCACTTCGTTACTGTACAACGGCAACGCGCGGCGCAGCGCGGACGGTATCACAATGCGCCGGTACATCGTGAACGCGCTCATGCCGTAGGCACGCGCCGCCTCGACTTCGCCGTGCGAGGTCGAGCGGATCGCGCCCGCGAAAATCTCGGTCGTGTACGCGCAGGTGTTCAAGGCGAACGCGAGGATCGCACAGTGAAAGCCGCTGCGAAAGAACGCGTCGAGCAGACTGTGCGAACGCACGAACGCGAGACTGTACACGCCGGTGTAGATCAACAGCAGCTGGACGTAGAGCGGCGTGCCGCGAAATACGTAGGTGTACAGACGTACCGGCGTCGACAGCCAGCGCTTCTTCGACACGCGCGCAACCGCGAGCGGCACGGCGCACACGAAGCCGATCGCGATCGACGCGACCAGCAGCCACAGCGTGACCGCGAGACCCGACAGGCGTTGCCCGTCCCAGAACAGATACGCCTTCCAGAATTGATTGAGGATGTCGATCATGACGCTCAGAGCTCCGCGTGTCGCACGCCGATCGAATAGCGGCGGTTCAGCCAGATCAGCACGAGGTTCGATACGGTGGTGATCGCCAGATAGATCAGCGCGGCGACGAGGATGAAGAAGAACATGTTGAAGGTACTCTTGCCCGCGTCCTGCGCGGCCTTGACGACGTCGGCGAGACCGATGATCGACACGAGCGCGGTGGCCTTCACGAGCACCTGCCAGTTGTTGCCGATGCCGGGCAGCGCGAAGCGCATCATCTGCGGGAACAGGATGCGCGTGAACACGCGCACGCCGCTCATGCCGTACGCGCTGCCCGCTTCGAGCTGGCCGCGCGGCACCGCGAGAAAGGCGCCGCGAAAAGTCTCGGTGAAATACGCGCCGTAGATGAAACCGAGCGTCAGCACGCCGGCCACGAACGGATCGATGTCGATCTGCTCGATGCTGAACATGTCGGTCAGATCATTGAGCCAGATCTGGATGCTGTAGAACAGCAGCAGCATCAGCACGAGGTCGGGCACCGAGCGGATCAGCGTCGTGTAGCCGGTCGCGATGACCCGCAAGGGCCGGTTGAACGAGAGTTTCGCCGCCGCGCCCGCGAGGCCGAGTAACACAGCGGCCGCCAGCGACAGAACGGACAGCTCGATCGTCTGAAGCGTGCCGGCGAGCAGCACGGGACCAAAGCCGTATAGGCACACGCGTGTCTCCATCCAGGTTCGTAGAATTGGCGCGGATGGCGGCGGCTTCATGGGCTGCTCGCTGCTCCGGCATGGCGCGGAGTCTCGCAAGCTGAAATCAATTTCTCAAATACCGGGCGGGTGGTTTGCTGCGACGCAACATGGCGCTTCGACGCACGAGGGAACGCTCGTAGCGCTTGGTTTCACAGGGGTTATCGTCTTGTCGCACGCGCGGCGCGCGCCTGGCCGTGCGGCGATTTCGCAAGTTTTGGGTCGCTTTTTCGATAGGCCGCGCCGACGGCGGTGGCACCGCCCGAACGCGTCGCGCTGTTGCATCGGCGCGTCCACGCCGGCTCCGACGCCTGACAGCCCGCGCTCAGTCGAGCCCGAGCCGCGCGCGAATCGCCGGCAGCATCTGCTCGACCGCCTCGCGCCCTTCCTCGATGGCTGGCGCCGCGCGATGAAAATCGAAGATGCCCATGCCGCCGAGACGCGGCTGGATCAGGATATCGGCCGGTTCGCCAGCGAGCCGGCTGCGCGTGATGCGCACCTGCATGATGTCGATGCTTTGCGCGATCGAGCTCAGCATCGACGGCACCTGCGCGCTTGGCTTCGGCGGCACGCGCACGTCGTCGGTGGCGCTCGCCTCGGCTGGCGCGAGCCAGCGCGGCCACGGCTTGCCGTTGCGGCGCAGCGCGACGGGCGGCGGCGCGGTGGGATCGAGCGCGGGCGTTTCGATGACCGCGCCGCCGAAGTCGCGGCCGTTCAGGATGTCGTTGTTCAGATCGATCGCGATCACGCAGTCCGCGCGCATGCCACGCGCGACCGACACCGGCACCGGATTGCTGAGCCCGCCGTCGACGAGCCACACGCCGTTGTGCCATACCGGCGTGAAGATGCCCGGAATCGCAATCGACGCGCGCACCGAGTCGATCGTGCTGCCGTCCTGCAGCCAGATTTCGCGGCCCGTGTCGAGTTCGGTCGCGACCGCCGCGAACGGCATGTGCAATTGCGCAATCGACCGGCCGGCGAATTTGTCGGCGAATAGCTGGATCACCTTGCGCCCGCCAAGCAGGCCGCCCGAGATGCGCAGATCGAGCAGCCGCACCACGGTCTGCCACGTGAGACGCGACACCCACTCCTCGAGCCAGTCGAGATCGCCGTTCGCATAGACCGCGCCGACCAGCGCGCCGATCGACGTGCCGCACACGACGTCGGGCCTGATGCCCGCGTCTTGCAGCGCGCGAATCGCGCCGATATGCGCCCAGCCGCGCGCGGCGCCGCCCCCCAACACCAGCCCGATCCGGCTGTATCGACGTCGACGTATCATGCCTGCCCCGCTTTTTCGGCCCGCTTATCCGGCCGTCTTCTATTCGACATTGCCCCCGCCTATCGCCCGCGGATCACGTCCGAGCGTGACGTGGTGTACACCCTCTGGTTCCGGTCGAAGTGAACGTTGAAGATGCCTTCTTCGGTCACGCCGCCCTCGCGCCATTTCCAGCTCCACACGGTTTCCGGCTTCAGCGGAAAGACCGCCACCTGTCCAGGCTTGCCAAGCAAGCGCCGCACCTCGTCCTCGGTCATGCCCGAGCGAACCTGCGCGAAGTTGTCCGCGGTCAGCACCTGCGTGATCGCCTGCAGCTTGCCGTCGCGATCGATGTCGACCATGTAGGTGTTCAGGCCTTGCGGGCCGCGCGGATATTCGAAGCGCTTCGAGCCGTCGGTGAAGGTGCGCGTGGTCTCGGGCTTGCCCATCTGCGCGAGGATTTGCGCTTCGGTCGTGACGCCCGGCGTCATGTTCTTGAGCAGCAACGCGTCCGGTTTGACGGCATTGAAAAAGTCCTTGAGTTTTTGCACGGCTTGATCGCTCTGCTGTTGGTCGCAGCCGGTCAGCGCAAAGCACGCTATCAGTAGCGTGACGCCCAGTGGTTTGAGGCTCACTTCGGTTCCTGTCCGGATGTGTGGGATCTGTCGTCGCGGCGCCTGGCCGGTCTGTAGTGTGTACTACAAGGATAACCGCGCACGGAGAAAACCGCGAGCAACGCGGGCGCGACGGGTGCGGCTACGCACGCAACGTGTTGCGCGCAGCACTAATGGATCGGCTGAGGTCCGTCGAGATGGGCACGCCAGAAGCAAAAAGGCGACGCTGTGTACAGCGTCGCCATGTCGGTCGATAGGATCAACCGGAAGTGACGGCGGCTCATTAGCCGCCTTGCGCGAGGCACCGCGGACGACGCGCAGCGGTTTGCTCCAGACGAAGCGATGAGCAACCTTGGCTACTCACCTTGCGCCATCGCCGAATGACAAACCGCTGCCTTTTATGGCCGCCCTGGTCCCTCGAAAAGCCTTCCAGATGCCGCTAATCTAAACGCATCGGAGAGTTTCGACGAGAGCGCGTTTACACCGAATCGGCAGAAGATTCGCGCGGCGCAAGAGGGGTGCCGGATGGCCGGCCCCCGGATGGCCGGCCCCCGGATGGCCGGCCCCCGGATCGCCGGCCGCCGGATGGCCGGCCCCCGGATCGCCGGCCGATCAAATCACACGAAAGCCGTGCGTGCCGTCGCGCGCGAGTTGCGCGACGAGCCCATGCTCCCACTCCAGATACGCGCTCATCGCTTCGAGCGCGTTCTCGGTGCCCTCATACGGCCGCTGATAACGATCGATCCGCGGCGACGCCATCCGCGTGCCGCCCGACTCCACGGGCAAGCCCGCGTCGATCCACGCGATCGTGCCGCCGCGCAGCACCTGCACCGGCCGCCCGGTCGCCGCGGCGAGCTCCGGCGCGACGAAGCGCGCGAGCACGTCGCAGCCGCACGTGAGCACGTAGCGCTTCGCGTCGGGCAGTGTGCGCAGCGCGTCGGCGAGCTGACTGCGGATCACGAACCACGCGCCCGGAATATGCCGCCTCAGATAGTGCGTGCTGCTCGTGAAGTCGAGCACGACGGTTCCCGTCGACTGCAGCAGCGCGGCGAGCTCGGCCGGCGCGATGTCGTCGACGTCGGGCGGCGTGACCGCGTTGCGCGCCAACGGCGCCATGCCCTTCTCGGCGAAATCGGCCGCCGTCAGGCCATCGACCACGTACACCTCTATGTTCATCTGCGCCAGCCACGATGCGGTCATGTTCGCGCGCACACCGTCGCTGTCCGCGAGGATCACGCGCGCGCCGCGCACCGTCACGAACAGGTCGGTTTCCTGCACGAGCTGGCCGCCCGGCGCGCTGCGAAAACCGGGAACGTGGCCCGCCTCGTATTCCTCGGGGTTGCGAACGTCGAAGCGATAGACGGTACGCATCGCTTCGTCGGCCCAGCGGCGCGCTTCGTCGCGCGACGTGCGGCGCACGCGCGCCCGGTCGGCAAGCGCGCGCGCGCCGTCTGCCGCGGCGAGACGGGAAGCGTCGTCGACCGCGCCTTCGACACGCCGAGCGCTGCCATGCGCGAGCGGTTGACCGGCGAGCGTCCAGCCCATCGTGCCGTTGCGCAGCGCGGCCACCGGATTCGGCACGCCCGCGTTGATCAGCGACTGCGCGCCGATGATGCTGCGCGTGCGCCCCGCGCAATTGACGATGATGCGCGTGGCCGGATCCGGCGCGAGCTGCCGCGCGCGCAGCACCAGCTCCGCGCCCGGCACGCTGATGCTGCCGGGGATGTTCATGATCTGAAACTCGTCGAAGCGGCGCGCGTCGAGCACCACGACATCGGCCTCGCGATCGAGCAGCGCCTGCACCTGCTGCGCGGACAGCGACGGCGTATGACGCACGCTTTCGACCAGTTCGCCGAACGCCTTGCTCGGCACGTTGACATCCTTGAACAACTCGCCGCCCGCTTCGCGCCAGCCTTGCAGGCCGCCTTCCAGCAAGGCGACGTTGGTATAGCCGAGTTCGGCGAAGCGCTCGGCCGCACGCCTCGCGAGGCCTTCGCCGGCATCGAACACGACGATCGGCACGGCCGGGCGCGGCAGCCGCAGCGGCGCGTCGAGTTCGAGCCGCGACAGCGGCAGATTGGCGGCGAACAACGGATGACTGCGCGCGTGCGGATCTTCCTCACGCACGTCGACAAGCGCGATCTCCTCGCGGTCGAGCAATGCATGGGACACGTCTTGGAATGACCGGGTACGAAACTCTTTGACGACATTCATGGGATCGGGAACTCCTTCGCTACATTCCGGATGTCCGGCAACGGGTCGCGTCACCGCACCGATACTTAACCGTACACTCGAATTCCGATCGGCGCACGGTCACTCGCTGGATTGCTGATTCGGGCGCACTGCGAATGCGAAGCACCGCCGCACGAACACGCTACGCATGCGCAATTTCCGCGCCATGGGTCGCGCCTCAGCGCGCCTCATCGGTCCTGCCGACCCTTCCGTCGACAGGGGCATCGCCGCGCCGCCAGCAGAAAAGGCGCCGCTTTGCCACAATGCCCCATCGCGCGAAAGCGCCGCCCATCGCAATCAACAGACAATGATCCCCTTCTCGGTTCTCGATCTTTCGCCGGTCACCGCGGGTGCCACGCCGGCTGACGCGTTCAGGAACACACTGTCACTCGCGCAGCACGCGGAAAAGCTGAACTACAAGCGTTACTGGCTCGCCGAGCATCACAACATGACCGGTATCGCGAGCGCGGCGACCTCGGTCGTGATCGGCTACGTGGCCGGCGGCACGAAGACGATTCGCGTCGGCTCCGGCGGCATCATGCTGCCGAACCATGCGCCGCTCGTGATCGCCGAGCAGTTCGGCACGCTCGCGTCGCTGTATCCGGGGCGGATCGATCTCGGCCTCGGCCGCGCGCCCGGCACCGATCAGACCACCGCTCGCGCGCTGCGCCGCGATCTCCAGGCGAGCGCCGAAACCTTCCCCGACGACGTCGTCGAATTGCAACGGTATTTCGCCGAGCCGGTCGCGGGCCAGCGCATTCGCGCGGTGCCGGGCGCGGGCCTGAACGTGCCGCTGTGGCTGCTCGGTTCGTCGCTGTACAGCGCGCAACTGGCCGCGGCGCTCGGGCTGCCGTTCGCGTTCGCGTCGCACTTCGCGCCCGATTACATGATGACCGCGTTGCAGGTGTATCGCACGCAGTTCCGGCCGTCCGCGACGCTGGCGAAGCCCTATGCGATGGTCGGCGTCAATCTGTTCGCCGCCGACACGAACGACGAAGCCGCACGGCTGTTCACGTCGCTGCAGCAGCAGTTCATCAATCTGCGGCGCGGCACGCCGGGACAATTGCAGCCGCCGGTCGAGCGGCTCGACGCGTCGGAGATGGAGTTGAACAACGTCGCGCGTGCGCTCGCCTGCACGGTGCTCGGCGATCGCGACGCAATCCGCGAAGGTCTGCAATCGATCATCGGGCAGACCGGCGCGAACGAGTTGATGCTGACCGCGCAGATTTACGATCACGCCGCGCGGCTGCGCTCGTTCGAGATCGGCGCCGAGGTGCGCGATGAAATGATGGCGGCCAGATAAGCGGTTCGCGAACCGATCGGCGGACACGGCGACGCACGAAAAAAGGGCGACTCATGGCAAGCCGCGCTTGTCTTTGCACTGAGTTGGGGCCGGTCGTGTGAGAAGCCGGCCCAATGCCTTCGGGGTCTAGAAGGCGCTTTTTATAACGCCCCCGTCGGCCCGCAACGCGGCTCCCGTCGTGGCCGACGAAAGCGGACTGGCGATATAGGCCACGAGCGACGCGATTTCCTGCGGCGAACCAAATCGCTTGATGAGCGAGGTGGGACGGACCTTCTCGAAGAACTCTGTTTCGAACGCTTCAAACGATTTGCCGTCGGCCTTGGCAAGGGTCTCCACGAATTCACCGACTCCCCGCGATTTCGTCGGCCCCGGCAGCACGCTATTGACTGTAATGCCCGTGCCGGCAACGGCTTCGGCGAGCCCCCGCGAGACCGCCAGCTGCGCGGTTTTCGTCATCCCGTAGTGGATCATTTCAGCGGGAATCTGCACCGCGCTTTCGCTCGAAATGAAAATGATGCGCCCCCAGTTGGCCTGCCTCATCGCAGGCAAAAACAGGCGAGCGAGGCGTACCCCACTCAAGACATTGACGTCGAAGAACCGCTGCCAGTCCGCATCGGGAATCTCTTCAAACGGCTTGGGCTCGAAGATGCCCAGGTTGTTGACCAGAATTTCCACGTCCGGATAGCGTCGCGCGAGCTCTTCTGCTGAAGCGGCGGTACTGAGATCGCCCGCAAATCCCTGCACGTCGCTGCCCGTCTGCGCTTTCAGCTGCGCGACCACGTCGTCCACAGATGACTGGGCGCGGCCGTTCACGATCACACGAGCGCCCTCCTGCGCCAACGTGCTGGCGATCGCGAGACCGATGCCGGCTGTGCTGCCGCTCACCAGTGCGAGCTTGCCTGTCAGGTTCAGGTCCATGGGTGATTTCCTTTCAATGGATGAATTAAAAATGGCGACTTCGGGTCTTGAACGTCGGATGCCGCGTAGGCCGCAGTGCCGGCAAACGCGAGTTGGTGCCAGTGTTCACGCGTCTGCATCGTCTCTGTCTCCCGTCTGCGGCGAAAAGTGGCACGAGCACAGATGCCCTGTGCACGGTAATCCGGGGCGTAACGAACACCTTGGCGCGGCGGCTTCCTCGGTGTGTATGTGTGGGGGAACGCACATGAGTGGCGGGCGCACAGCGAAGCAGGCAGACCTGAAGTACGTGTAAGAGAAGGAAAACAAGGCCATGTCAGCGATTTTCCAACTTCGTTTGGCTAAGTGATGGTGGCGCCCAAACTCGCATCATCGCGATTCACTGGGGATGCGCGCTCCGCGCAGATCACGCCCGGATGGCATGACGTGTGCGTTGTGTGCTGCAAGCAGCCGGCCGCTTAAATGTTTCTACAACCCTCTTGTTCAAGGAGACACATCATGAATACGCTGACCATCGACGACATCCAGAACGCTGCAGAACTTGATCACCAGGAGATGACCAAAATCCAAGGTGGCCGGATGAAACTACCCGGCCAGCACATCGGCTCGATCCTCACGTCCGCTGATGGCGACCCTGTCGGCGTCTATGTCGACGGCGTGCTGCAAAACTCGGTCACCGACGGCTTCTACCACGGCTGACAGCAAAGGAGGCGCGCAGCCCTGCGCGCCTGATGCCGTCGGTGTGGCCAGTGCGTGCGTGACGGCACCCTGGAAGTTCGAATCGAGCCACGCTTTGGCACATGACATCCCTAACTGCAATCCTAGGCCAACGCCCGGGACCCCGCACGACCTTGCGACCATATCAGGATCGGGCTATTTCGCGTTGTGTTTGGCAAGGCGAAACTCGCGAAAAACTCGTCTGCCGCGTCGCGAGACGCGTCTGACGCTCATGCAAGCGTCGGTGCGGTGGTATGGCTCACTGCCCGGTGACTTGCCAGGTCAGGACGGGGTGCGTGGCCCCGGGCGGCATCGTCCAGGCGCCACTCGGACCGAAGTCCCAGCCGACGAAACTCGCCGGGGCGCTCATCTGGGCGGTAGTGAGCCCGTTCGACGCTGGCAGGTTGCCGCCGCCCGACGACTGTCCCGTTGTCTGTACGTTCCAGTAGACGTCGCTCCCAATGCCAACGCAGCCGGGGTAGCCGCAGATGCCGCCGACGAAGATCGAGGCCGAACTCACGGGACCCGTCGCGAAAGACTGTGTGATCGTTCCGTGGTCGGCGTTGGTCACCGCGAGTCCTCCTGCGTACCCGAAAACGTTATCTGCGGTGACTGATCCGGTTGTGTATGACTCAGTGATCGTGCCTCCGTTATTGATGACCAGCCCGCCGGCAACACCAGCCCGGACGGTTGCGCTGCTGCCCGAGCGCGCGATCAGCCCGTCGTTCTCAAAGACAAGTCCGGCGAACCAGTCGGTTGAACCGCTGGTCTCTGAAACAATGGCCCCGGATGTAAAGACGTTGGCGATCATTCCGTAGTTGTAAACGGCGAGTATCCCGGCGTAGGAAAGATTGTTAGCCGTTGTGCTGACGTTCGACTTGACGTTCACGTCGCGCACGACACCGGTTGCGCCAATCTCACCAAAAATCGCGAAATCGCTCGGCAAGACGTTGGAAATCGTATGCCACATACCGTCGAACTGGCCCGTGAAATCGAACGCGAATGTTGTGAACGCGACATTGCTCCCATCAATGTCCTTGCCGAGTGCGTAGTTGCCGGCAAGATTGTTCTCGATGCTCTGCAGGTCCGTGACCGAATTGACGAGTTGATAGCCGGTGATCTGCGTCACGAGGCCGCTATAAAGCGGCGCGCTCCAGGCCGCATTGCCGACAAGCGTGCCGGGGCTGTAACTGCCGTTCATATCGTAGAGCGTGCTGACGATGCCCGTACTTTTCGACCAGTCGATGGTGCCATTGTTGATGACGCTGCCGCCGTTATCGATGCCCGAAGCGTCGGAGCGCAAGGCCAGATTGCCCGCACCATTGTTCGCTATCGTCGTGCCCGTCGTCACGGAGACGTTGTGGTACGCGGCAAGCGTGAGCGAAGCCGGACCGCTCCAGTTCAGGCTCGAAGCAATGCCCAGGTCGCCCGTTGCGCCGTTCGCGCCTGTGGTCGTGACATCGATCGACGTGCCCGCGTTCAGGCTGCGCTGCAACGCGCGCGCGGCGGCATCATCGATCGTGAAAGCCGGCGTCAAAAGGTTCCATTGGCCCGCGTGAACGGCTGCATGCTTGCCAAAGGCCAGTTGTGCCGCTTGCGTATCGACGGTTCCGCCGCTGCCGTCGGCGTTGCTTGCGGCGATCTTGCCGAGTTGACTGACACGGCCGCCATCGGCGACGAGCCACACGTGGCCATCACGATTCGCCGTGCCCGTCGCGCGGATGCGCGTGCCGCCGCCAGCGAGCGCGTAGACATTGCCGTCGGCGGCTTGCAGGCTGACCTGCGCGGCCTTTATGTGCCCTCTATTGACCACGGTGCCCTGACTGCCCATCTGCACGAACACCTGTCTGCTGCTGCCCGAGTCCTGTAGCAACACCTGTTTGCCTGCAGCCAGTTCGGCCGTGCCGTTGGGCGCTGCGATAGTGCCCGCGTTGATGACGGCGCCGCGCGCGATCAGGAACACATCGCCGCTGCTCGAACTGATCTTGCCGAGGTTGATCACGCTTGCGTTCGGGTCGCCCGACAACGTGAGGGAACCACCGCCCTGCATGAACGCGTCGTTGCAGACATCGAGCGTTGACGCGACGAAACGGCCACCGGTGCTGATCACGCCCGATGGCCCCACGACGATGCCTTGCGGATTGATCACATACAGGCTGCCCGTCGCACTGAGCCGGCCGAAGATGGCGGACGGCGAACCGCCCGTCACACGGTTCAGCGTCGCGCCCGAGCCGTTGTCGAACGTCACGCTGTTGTTCCTGCCGATCGAAAAACTGTTCCACTCGATCACGCCGCGCGTCGAACCCGGTTGCGTGACCACGAGGCCGTTGCCCTGGCTTGCTATCGCGCCGGCGCCGGCCACGTAAGTGCCGCCTTGTGGAAGTTTGCCCGCCGCGAGCGTCGCATGGGCAAAGGACAGTCCGGTGAGTGCGCTGCCGATGACGAGCCACCGGCGTCCGGCTGGCTGCCGACGATGCAGTGCGCGTCGCGCGGGCCGAGGTAGTTCTGGACGTGACATACACCCCCCTTTCCGCGTGGGGCGCGGAATGGCCGACGACGACCCGCAGAGCCGGCCTGAACCGCGTTAGTCGTAGCGTCTGAAGAATAGCCGCTGGAGTGGCGGATGCATGCCGATATCTCTGCGTTTTGCGCCTTCTTCGCGCTTTTATTCTGTGCGCTTGTGGCCGCCTGGCGTGTACCGGCATCTGCGGATGCTTTTACGAAATCAACGCGAAACTGCGCCACGACGCGACTGGGTTCTGCCAGTCGCCTGTGACACGTGCTGTGGACAGCCTATGGCGATGGACGATACCGGCGCTCGTGTCCCAAAGGCCAGGGACCGTTTGCAATGCGGAGCCGACGTCTGAACGTCTGTCTAACGGGGGCGAATGACGCTTGATGGCCGCCTGCTGCCCGATGCGTTTTGGCTCATGCCGACCCCTTGCAGACCTTCGGGTCTTCGTGCCCCCAACGTCCCGTTCTAAAAGTCCAGCCGCCATTCGTTGACGCCTGGCGCCTTTCAAAGTCTGCCGCTCTGCCGCGAGCGCCCGTGGATTATCGGCTTAGGGCGGCCTGGGCCCGTTGCAGCCACTCGCTATTATGATCACGGGCGTGGCGTGGCCAATGCTTGGCATCGTGCACGAAAAGTTCGCGCGCACGCTGGCGGTCGGCATCGTCGGGCTGCGCCGTTAGCCAATCGGCGTACAGGCAACGGGGTGCAGCATCGCTTGCGCTGGTGAGCGCCGTCTCGACCGCGGCGCGCGTGCCTGGTGCGCAATTCGTGGCCAAAGCCGTGGATACAGCAAGGCAGGCTCGGGTTGCTGGCGGGCGAGGGGATGAACGGCGAACGGTTTTTCCAGCGTGTCTGCGTGGCCCAAGCATTGCCGTTGGCAAACTGCGCGCGCGCCAGCCCTTGGAGTACAGCCGGATTGGATGAGAACGGCCCATTGGCCGCCGATCGGAAATGCTCCAGGGCTTCGGCGGCATTTCCGGCATCGAGCAGCGCGGCACCCAGCCGCATGCGATGCGCGACGGTCGGCGCGCGATCGAATTCCGTGCGCGCCTCGCGCACCGCTCGGTTGGGATCGACAAGCTGCGAGAGGGCCCTCGTTGCCGCCCTCGCACCACGCGACTGCCGCAGAGTGGGCAAGTAAATGACAAAGAAGTAGACCAAACTGCCAAGGCCAGGGAAAAGAAACATTTGGCGCGCGTCTGACGCCGACTGCTGGGACGTGGGCGGCGTTATCGCTCTTCGCGTTCGTTACAAGAGGCGGGCAATTTCGGGGGAGGCCACGCCGAACCGACGCCGCCCAGGTTCTGAGTCAAGTTGGCGCGATATATACCAAAGTCCAATTGCCTTCACTCCCGACGGCGCCGATACTGCTTGAAGGAAATTCCGCACGCTGCACGCAGACCTTGCGGAATCGCCGAATCGGTCAGTTCCCTTGTTCTTTCCGAGGGTCATCAATAGCGGGTGGCCTTTTTTGCCGTCCCCCGCATGAGTCTGGGAGTGTTACATGAAGCGCTTTGTGACTGCCACCTGTCTTCTGGGAGCCGTTATCGTGATGCCGGCATGGGCGCAAGCCCCGACAAAAATGAATCCGCTGAAAATGAAATGCGAGGACTTCGTGGCGGTAGATGAAGCTTACCGACCCGCTGTCGTCTACTACGTGGCGGGAGTGGACAAGCTCGGCGTAACGGAAACTGACACGATGGTGGCGGATACTGCGACACCAATCGACGCGCTTATTGCCGAGTGCCAGAAGTCGCCGAAGGCGTCGTTTCGTACGAAGGTCCGGCAGATGTACAAGAGCGGTCAACTCGCGATCTTCGACCATCACTGAGCGGGCCGGTCGGGTCCATGTCAGTGCACGTGAGAGGACGAGGCGGCCGCGCGGACTGCGGATGCCCGCGGTTGCGTGGACGAGGTCGGCGCGCGAACGGCCGCTTGCTGGTGCAAAATGCTCACCCGAAAGTCTGCCTGGCGATACAGGCGACCGGCGCTTCCTGGGCGGTACTGACCGTTCTACAGGTGATTCTGCGGCGTATCTCGCCGTTGAAAACATTATCTGAAGGACGCAGCTACTACAGCGTCAAGGCGTGCGAGTCTTCAGTGCGACCTTTCCGCCTTTTTCCCCTCGTCTGCTGTACGTAGTGCTGCGTGAGCTGTGACCAGCAGTTTCGCATCGTGGTCTTGGACTGCAGCGTCAACCGTGTCGAACGCTTTCTTCAGATCCTTTTGTGCCAGCTTTGTCGCGCTTCCATTTTCCAAAATGGTTTCGGCTTCCTTTCTCAGGCGCTTAACTAGTTTCGCGGCGCATCTGGTGTCGAGCGTCCCATTGATGACGAACTCACTGATGTAATTCGCCAGCGCGGCCAGCGTCGCAGCGGTCGACTCATTCGCGCCGCTCTTACCGCTCGTTTCGGACTTCTTGCTCATCAGGACTCTCCCGTTAGGACACGCTTCCGCAATGCAGGACCAACGCTACGCTCACGGTCGGTGTCGCATGAAATGGTGACAGATTTCGAGCGAAAATAAGACGGTTTTTTTGGATGAAGAGGCGCTGTCATATCGCAACGTTCGGATATCGGTCGATTGTTGCCGCGGGGGGCTATGGGCGCGGTACCGCGGGGTGAATTTTGGTTTGCTACAGAATTGCTAACAGCTGGAGTGAGCGGCTATATCTGGCGGGCCTTGGGTTTGTCATTCCACCCTCTGAACTATCGCCCACGTGAAGGGGCAAAGCAACTTTGAACGTCCCAGTTCGACCGATGCCGTCGTTCGGTCTTCCGCAGGGTAAGCGGCCGCGTTCAAGGTACAGCCGCCATTCACGCCATCTCGGTTGCGGGCAATCTGCAATGTCGGCTATCGAGGGCCGCGAATTGACCCTACCGAGCACTGCCCGCAGGTCACCAGCGATTGCCCAAGGCAGATTCTCGTTGCGATCACCGGAAATGTAACGAGGCCCGCACTTAGCAATCGTCGAAGTGGTGCTCATGCCGCGCCTGACTTGTGCGCTCGATTCCGGAGCGCATTGGCGCGCTCTCTTGTGCGATTCATGCCGCGGTTATCTTGCCTGGCCGTTTACCCGCAATTCGTAGTTTTGGTAGGAGTTCAGGGGGGCAGCGGGCTATGCGGCAGTCGAACAGAGGGCTGTCGACAACGGCGTGGTGGCCACCGCACCAAGCATCTCTACGGTGTCGCAAACGAGGCTTGACTTCGCAATAGGAACCTCTACCACTCTATTGACACGCTTCGGCAGATTTTTGGCGGCCAGAGGCACCTTGCCCGGGTAAGTACATTCGTCAGACACAGGCGAGCCAGCCAGACTTGGCTGCTCTCGCTCTTTCATTAGCTTCCTTTCGGAGAAAAGCATGAGCGCTCCTCTTTCGCCAGAAACGATTGCCATCGTTAAATCTACTGCTCCCGTCATACAACAGTATGGCGTGGCGATCACGACCCGGATGTACGAGCGACTTTTCGTCGATCCGGAAATGAGAGAGCTTTTCGATGAGGCGGCCCAAAGGTCGGGGGAGCAACCGAAGCGACTGGCTGCCGCGTTACTCGCGTTTGCGAGTAACGCGGACAACCTCGACATTTTGACAGCGGCGATAGAGCACATCGCCGCACGCCACGTAGCGATGCGTGTTAAGCCTGAGCACTATCCTGCGGTCGCTAACGCGTTGCTTCCCGCCATCAAGGATGTGCTCGGCGACGCCGCGGAGGAGCGCGTCCTGAACGCTTGGGGCGAGGCGTACTGGTTTCTGGCAGAAGTCTTGAAGAGCCGCGAGAACAGGCTCTATACGCATAGTGAATGATGCAATTCGGCTTCGTCAGCGACCACAGCTAGATTGCAAAAGTCTCGCGAGACAAAAAGATGTGAACGTCAGAGTGGTTGGCCAACGATGCGACGGACAGGATCGGCGCGCACATGTCTATTCGCGAGCCGGAGCAGACATTTGAATGTCCCGTCGCGCCCTCGGACGAACGGCAGGAGTTGGCCGACGAACGAAACCGCTCGCGCGGTAGAGGGCTCCGGTCCGACGCGGGAGGTCAGGGCGAGGCCGGTCACGCGGTTTTATGTTGGCGAATGAGGCAATCCGCCTCGTTCTCCAGCAGGAGCCGAATCATGACCTCCGCCCAACCGACCGTCAGCCCGCTGCGCCAGCGCATGATCGACGACATGCGTATGCGCCAGCTTGCCCCGAAGACGCAAGCCAACTATGTGCGCATCGTACGCGAGTTCGCCCGATACATCGGGCGCTCGCCTGATACCGCCACCGTCGAGGACCTGCGAACCTACCAGCTGCATCTGGTCGATCATGGCACG